>CAYLQC010000032.1:0-6075 GCA_964385785.1 uncultured Muribaculaceae bacterium
ACTATCTAAATGACAATTAGGACAAATATCATTATTTTCATAAATAATTCCACATCGCGGACACCTCATATTACCACCTATATTCATTCTAAACGTTATTATTCTTTTAAGCAATATTTTTTATTTAAACTATGTAAATAGATACTTAATAAATAGCTTTAAATAACTTTTAGACAAAAAATAATAAACTTTAATATTTTTAATTTAAGCCTAATAAATATTATGATAGACTTATATGGTGTGGTTTTTAAAAAGGAGTTTGACTGTTATGAGAAACTTCATAATTTATGAAGGTAAAGCAAAATATCAGCAGTTTTATAAAAGTGCTATTTTAAAACTTATGGGTAACAAAACTGATACTTATCATATAACTTATATTACCGAGTATACTAAAGATACCTTAACAACCATTAAGAAAATAATTGGTAAGAAAATATTTATTTTAAATGATACCATGTTACCAGTTAGAGGTGGCAGCCTAGCTAAGAAAATAAGAGACATGTGTGATTGGGATAGTCAGATAATTTTAATTATTGATAAAATAAATTCTAACTTACAAAATACCCTACTGGCACTTGATTATATTCATATTAATAATTTAAATGAAAAACGCCTTATATCAACATTAATGATGGCTTATCAAATCCAAAATTGGCAAAAATCCTATAATTTTTATTGTGATAAAGAACTCTATCAAATACCTTATAGTGATATCGAATATTTTTTAAAACATTTAAATACTAATCAAACCGAAATTGTTACTAGAAATAAAAGTTATATAATAAGTAAAAGTATTACTAAAATTGAAAAAGACTTAGAAAATAATTTTAATTTTTTTAAAACTCATCAAAGTTGTATCGTAAACCTTAAAAATGTTATTCATATCGATTTTGCTAATAATACTATTTACTTTAAAAATCAACAAATTGAATTACTTTCCCGAAATAAGAAAAAAGAACTAAAAGAAACTTTAGAAAAAATAAATGATTATGATCTTATCTAACCAAATATCACTTTAATTTAACAAAATATACTTAATTTAAACTTTTTTAAGTATTTTATGTTATTTTTAATACGGAAGTGAGGTGTTATTTATTTTGAAAAGTAGAGTTAAGTGGTTTAAAGATGAAAAGGGATATGGCTTTATTAGATATACTGATGAAGAAGATATTTTTGTTCATTATTCAGCAATTCTAAAAGACGGTTACAAAAGTTTAAAAAAAGATGATGAAGTAGAATTTGATTTAATTTCCACTAATAAAGGTTATCAAGCCTTAAATATTAAAAAAATAGAGCAATAATTGTTCTATTTTTTCCATTTCCAATCTGTTATCTCCGGCATATCTATTCCATACTCTTTAATATATTTTTTATGTTTTATAAGCATACCTTGACAATATTCAAAAAGATAAGCACTTTCTTTTTCAAACTTATTTAAATGTTTTAAAGCAAGTAATACTAAATTATATCTATCAACTTTATTTAAAACTCGCATATCAAAAGGTGTTGTAATCGTTCCCTCTTCGTTATATCCGCGTACATGTAGATTTTTATTAGTTCTTCGATAAGTAAGTTCATGAATTAAATTAGGATAACCATGGAAAGCAAAAATAATTGGTTTATCTTTAGTAAAAATTAAATCATAATCATGATCACTTAATCCATGAGGATGTATAGAATCCGATTCTAACTTCATTAAATCAACAACATTTACAAAACGAATTTTTAAATCTGGTAAATATGTTCTTAAAATCGATGTAGCAGCAAGACCCTCTAGCGTTGGCATATCTCCACAAGTTGCTATAATTAAATCTGGTTCCACACCATAATCATTACTAGCAAAACCCCAAATACCTATCCCCTTAGTACAATGTATCTCTGCCTCTTCCATCGTAAGCCATTGCCTACTAGGTTTTTTACTTGCAATAATAACATTTACATAATTACGAGATTTCATTACATGATCAAAACAAGAAATTAAAGTATTAGCATCCGGTGGCAAATAAATTCGGACAATACTAGCTTTTTTAGTAATAATATGATTTAAAAAACCCGGATCTTGATGGGTATAACCATTATGATCTTGTTGCCAAACATGACTTGTTAATAAAATATTTAAAGATGCAATATCTTTTCGCCAAGCAACATCACTAGACATTTTAAGCCACTTAGCATGTTGACTAACCATCGAATCGACTACTCTTATAAATGCCTCATAACTATTTATAAAACCATGTCTGCCGGTTAAGATATAACCCTCAAGCCACCCCTCACATGCATGTTCAGATAAATAACTATCCATTACAATGCCATTATTTGCTAAATATTCATCCGTTTTTAATATTGGCTCGTTCCATTTTCGATCAGTTACTTTAAAAACTTCATTTAACCGATTTGATAAAGCCTCATCTGGACCAAATATCCGAAAATTGTGTTTTTCTTGATTAAGCGTAATAATATCTTTAATAAATTTACCAAGTTCTAACATATCTTGCGCAATAGCCTCTCCTGGTACATTAACCCTTACCCCATACTTACGAAAATTTGGCATATGCAAAGGAATTAATAAAGAACCACCTAAAGCATTAGGATTAGATCCCATTCTTTGATAACTAACCGGTGCTAATTCTTTTAATTCAGGTTTTAATTTACCACTTGATGTAAATAACTCTTCGGGGTGATAACTTAAAAGCCAATGCTCTAACATTTCCAAACTTTCTGGATTATCTTTAGTAACTTCTAAAGGTATTTGATGAGCTCTAAAACTACCTTCAATTATTTTGCCATCTACTTCTTTTGGTCCTGTCCAACCTTTTGGTGTTCTTAAAACAATCATTGGCCATATAGCTCGACCGGTTTCTTTTTTCTTTCTTGCTTCTTTTTGAATATTTTTAATCTTTTCGATAACAACATCCATTACCGTTGCCATAGCCTCATGCATAATCATTGGATCATCCCCACTTACATAAAATGGTTCCCAACCACATCCTCTTAAAAAAGCATCAAGTTCCGTATCGGAAATCCGCGAAAATATCGTGGGACTTCCTATTTTATAACCATTTAAATGTAATATTGGTAAAACTGCTCCATCAGTTACCGGATTTAAAAATTTATTAGAATGCCAACTAGTCGCCAGTGGTCCTGTTTCTGCCTCCCCATCACCAATTACACAAGTAGCAATTAAACTAGGATTATCAAAAACTGCTCCAAAAGCATGCAATAAACTATAACCTAACTCTCCACCCTCATTAATTGATCCTGGTAACTCTGGGGTTGCATGAGAACCTATTCCTCCCGGAAAACTAAAACGTTTACAAAGTTTAGTTAAACCCTCTAAATCTTCGGTAATCTCCGGATAAAACTCACTATAAGTTCCCTCTAAATAAGTATTAGTAACTAAAGCATTTCCTCCATGTCCAGGCCCACAAACATAAATCATATTTAAATTATATTTTTTAATTACTCTATTTAAATGAACATAAATAAAATTTTGGCCCGGAACTGTTCCAAAATGTCCTATTAATCTTGGTTTTATATCATCAAAAGAAAGTTTTTTTTGTAATAACGGATTACTTTTTAAATAAAGTTCTGCCACTGATAAATAATTAGCTGCCCGAAAATAAGCATCCATCTTTCTAGCCATTTCTTTTGTTAAAGTTTTTGCCATATTCTTCAACCCCTACTCTTTATCTAGTATACTATAAAAACTCACGAAAATACAGTACGAAAAAAAAGAAATATTTCATTCTTTTTTACTTCGTTCCGTAAATTCTATCTCCGGCATCTCCTAAGCCCGGTATAATATATTTTGCATCGTTTAAAGCATCATCTACATGTGCACAATATATCTTGACATCTGGATATTTTTTATTTACAGCATCAATTCCTTCCGGTGCCGCAATAATACAAAGAAACTTAATCTTTTTAACCCCTTTTTCCTTTAATAAACCAATAGCATCTAAAGCACTTCCACCCGTAGCTAGCATTGGATCTAATAAAAATACTTCTCGATTTTCAATATCTTTTGGAACTTTAAAAAAATATTCAACGGGTTTAAAAGTTACTTCATCCCGGTACATACCAATATGACCTATTTTAGCATTAGGAATAACACTTATTACCCCATCTAACATTCCCATTCCTGCTCTTAAAATCGGCACAAAAGCATAATTATCTTCATTAAGCATTTGCGTTTCTAATTTAGTAATAGGTGTTTCAATTGTAACATCATTTAATTTAACATCCCTCATCGCTTCATAACATAAACAAACTCCTATTTCTTTAATTAACTCGCGAAATTCTTTAGTCCCCGTATTTTTATCCCTTAATATTGCTAACTTATGCGTAATTAAAGGATGATTAAGTTCTGTAACTTTCATTTCTTTAAATCCTTTCTAATTTCTTTTAAAACTTCTTCTTTTACTTCTTTTTTTAACCTATCATAATCATTACTTGGAATTTCTAACTCTTCTGTTTTATCATGACCGGTTAAAACTAAATTTAAAATTATTCCCACAATAGATGCTAAACTCATACCAGATATAGTTAAAGATAAATCTCCACTTACAATAGATACGGCAGCTCCTCCTAAACCTAATACTAACATTGAAGATGCTACTATAACATTTTTAGGTTCTTCAAAATTAACTTGATTTTTAATTAAAACTTTTAAACCATTCACCGCAATAAAACCATATAATAACAAAGATACTCCTCCTAAAACGGCATCGGGAATTGTGGAAACTAACGCGGTAAATTTACCTAAAAAACCAATTATGATGGCAAAAATTGCTGCTAAGCCAATAACTTTAACAGATGCAACTTTAGTCATACCCACAACTGATGTATTTTCTCCATAGGTTGTATTAGCAGGTCCTCCAAATAAACCAGCAACAAATGTAGCAAGTCCATCTCCTAATATAGTCCGATCTAAACCAGGATCTTTAATTAAATCATGACCAATTATATTACTTAAAGAAGTATGATCCCCAATATGTTCACAAAGTGTTACTAAAGCAATTGGTAAAATAATAATTAAAGCACTAAAATTAGGTTTATAATTAATAAAAGGAAAGACAAACTTAGGAATTTGAAAGAATTTTGCTTCAATTACCGGTGTAAAATCTACTAAACCAACTAAACAAGCAACAATATAACCGGTTATAATTCCCACTAAAAAAGGAATAATTTTTAAAAAACCTTTTGCTTTAGTCATAACCAAAGCTGTAACTATAAATGAAACAAAAGCAACAAATATTACTTTAAAATCTAATGTTGAACTAGATAAACCCATTTGTGATATAGCACTAGGAGCAAGTCCTAACCCAATAATCATAATCATAGGTCCTATGACAACAGGTGGTAATAAACGTTCAATCCACGCCTTCCCTGTAAAATGAATAATAATAGCAATTAGAATATAAAGTATACCAACTGCCATCACTCCCGTCATCGCCCCAGATATTCCCCCTTTAAAAAACGCTGCTGCAATTGGGGTAATAAAGGCAAAAGAACTACCTAAATAAACTGGTGATTTTCCCCTCGTAACAATTAAATAAATTAATGTACCAATTCCTGATGTAACTAAAGCCACTGGAATAGTTAATACTTCTTCCCCAGCTGCAGCATTAACTAAGATTGGAACTAAAATTGTTGCTCCAAACATGGCAAATACATGTTGTAATGCTAAAACAATCCATTTACTTAACTTTGGACATTCATCAACATCATACAACATTTTTTTCATAATGAATTCCTCCTTCTAAAGTGTTTTTTAACCAAAAAAAGAAGAAAATCTAATAAATAAATTTTCCTCTAAATTTTGAATTAATAGAAACAAGATTGAAAGTTAAATTAGAAAAATATACCCCTAAGCTAGCATTTGGTTTCATTTTCTTAATTTTTACTCCTAAACCTTTTTTCATTTTTTCACACCCTTATATGAAATATAATACATATCTTGTAAAATTACAATTTACATTTCGTTTACACACTCTTTTTGGCTTAATTAAAGCAAATAATACTTGATTTTTTGCAATGTCTATAATATAATGGGAGTGCATTTTGAAAAAAAGC
>CAYLQC010000033.1:0-5970 GCA_964385785.1 uncultured Muribaculaceae bacterium
GTTTTAAACTATGCCTCATTATCTTTTGATATCGCCTCTCCTTTAGTACCCATTCCCGTTATGAATGTCTTAGAAGAAATCAAAAACCCCGAAAAATTAGAATTAGAACACTTTGGTTTTTATCTTACTAATCATCCTACTAGTATCTATCAAGGAAAAGATATTACAAAACTTAAAAATATCGCAAATTACTTTGACAAATATATAAATTGTGTGGTACTAATAGAAAGGATTAAAAAAATAAAAACGAAAAAAAATGAAACAATGGCCTTTTTAGAAGTAAGTGATGAAACTGGCATTACTTCTTTAGTAATATTCCCTAAAAAAATTAGTTTATTAGAAAAAATAGATGAAGATAGTATTATTAAAGTTACTGGTCAAGTAGTTAAAAGATATGATAAATATCAAATAAATGTTAGTAATATAATTAGGAGTGGTGATAAATGAATGAATTAGAAAGATTTTTAGATAGTATTTCTTTTACCCATAAAGAAGAATTAAAAGATACCGAAATATCTAAAGTTATTTATAAAAAGAAAACTAATTTATATGAAGTCTATTTAAAAAGTAAAAATGTCTTACCTTATAATATTGTTATAGATTTAATAAATAAAAGTAAAAATGGTATTAAAGGTATAAGTCCCTGTCATATTAATTTTAGTTATAACAAAATAACTGAAAATGATATTAGTAATTATTTAAATTGTTTATTAAAAGAATTAGTTGATTTAAGACCATCTCTAGTTAGTTTATTAGATGCTAAATATAATATTGATGAAGAAATTATTACTTTAGAAGTTGGAACGAAAATTGAAGAAGAAAACATAAAAAAAGAAGCCACTAATTTAACGAAAAAGTTAAGTTCTCTAGGTTTAGGAGAGTTTTTAATAACCAGTGTTATTAATAAAGATTTAAATGTTTATGAAAGTAACGAAGAAGAAATACCTATTATTCCTCCTAAAAAAGATGCAACAAAACCTGCAAATGAAATAGTTGGGGATATTACCCCGATTAATAATATTATGGGTGATATCAAAAAAGTAATTGTTGAAGCTTATATATTTGGTATAGACACTAGAGAAACGGAAAAAGTAAATATTATAACTTTAAAAATAAGTGATAAAACAAATAGTCTAATTGCTAAAATATTTAAAAAAGATAATAACGAATATAAAAGTACTTTAAAAGAATTAAAAGTTAACTCTTGGTATCGTTTTACTGGTAAAGTTGAATTTGATACTTTTAGTAAAGATTATGTTTTAACAATTAGAAATTATGAGTTAATCCCCGAAAAAAACGAAATTTTAAAAGAAGAAACGGATAACCCTAGAGTTGAACTTCATGCTCATACTATGATGAGTGCTATGGATGGCGTAATTGATGCTAAAAAACTAGTTGAATATGCCTATAAAATAGGCCAAAAGGCGATTGCGGTAACAGATCATAACTGCGTGCAATCATTTCCTGATCTATATCACGCGGTATGTGATTTAAATAAGGGAAAAGATAAAAAAGACCACTTTAAAGTATTATATGGTGCTGAACTAAATATTGTAAATGATGATGTTGATATTATTTTTAATAATCAAACCTATAACTTATTAGAAGATACTTATGTGGTTTTTGATACTGAAACAACGGGTTTTTATGCCGGAAGTGATACCTTAATTGAAATCGGCGCCGTTAAAATTAAAGACGGAAAAATAATTGATCGTTTTGATGAGTTAATTGACCCCAAAAGACCAATTCCTCAAAAAATAACTGATTTAACTTTCATAACGGATGAAATGGTTAAAGGTAAAAGTACCGAAGAAGAAGTAGTTAAAAGATTTTTAGCTTGGTGTGATAACTTACCCATGGTTGCGCATAATGCTAAATTTGATATTTCGTTTATGAATGCCGCTTGTAATAAATATAACTTGAAAGAATTTAACTATACCGTTATTGATACGATGAGTATGGCAAGACTCCTACATCCCGAGTGGCCTAACCATAAATTAGGTACCTTAACTAAACGTTTAGATGTTCCTTGGGATGAAGAAAAACACCACCGAGCTGATTATGATGCGGAAGGGACCGCTTTAGCATTTTACAAAATGGCTAAATCATTTTCAAATCAAAATATAGCTACAACCGATGACTTACTAAAAAATATTGATGTTGAATCTTTAATTCGTTTTTCTTATCCTTTTCATGCTACCGTTATTGCTAAAAATAGGGTAGGTTTAAAAAACTTATTTAAAATTATTTCGCTTGCTAATACTAAATATTTATATAAAAATGAACAACCCAAAATTCCGCGTAATGAGGTTCAAAAATTACGAGATGGCTTACTAATCGGCTCCGCTTGTATAAATGGGGAAGTATTTGATAAATCAAGTAACTTAGAAGATGAAGAACTAGTTAATATGATGCGTTTTTATGATTATATCGAGGTTCAACCGATTAGTGTTTTTAGTCATTTAATTGGTCCTGATGCTAAATTTAAAAATAAAATTGATGCTGAAAATCATTTAAAACATATTATTAGAGTTGCAAAAGATGCCGGACTTCCAGTAGTAGCAACTGGAGATGTCCATAACTTAACTAAAGAAGATAAAATTTATCGGGAAATCATTGTTAATCAAAAATTTAATGGTAAACTTCATCCCTTAAATAGAAAAGGTATTGAAATACCTAATATGTATTTAAAAACTACTGAAGAAATGAAACAAGAATTTAACTTTTTAGATAATGATTTAGTTGATGAAATAGTGGTTAAAAACCCTAATATGATTGCTTCTATGGTAGAAGAAGTCGAAGTAATAATTGATACTCCTCATCCTTTTGCTCCCAGAATTAAAAACTCCGTTGCGGAAATGACTAAATTAGTTTATGAAAAAGCTAAAAGTTTATATGGCAGTCCCTTACCTTTAAATATCGAAGAACGTTTAGCAAAAGAATTATATGGTGATGCTTTAATTAATGCTTGTTTAGAAGAAAATAGTGATATTAATGCTGCTTATCAAATATTACATGAAACTATTTTAAATGGTAAAGATGCTGTAAGAGATATGGTAAAAAAACATTTAAAAGAAGAAGGTACCGATGAAGAACTAACCGAACTTGCTAGTAGTAAACTAGGTGGTATAATTGGAGCTAATTACGATGTAATCTATATAATTGCTCAAAAACTTGTCAAACACTCTAACGATGAGGGTTTCTTAGTAGGTTCAAGAGGTTCAGTAGGTTCTTCATTTGTTGCCAACATGATGGGTATTACGGAGGTTAATAGTATGCCGGCTCACTATCGTTGTCCAAAATGTCAAAAAAGTATCTTTAATGATGAAAATAACGAACCATTAGGTATTAAATATTCTTGTGGTTTTGACTTACCTGATAAATTATGTCCTGAATGTCATACCAAAATGCAAAAAGACGGTCATGATATTCCGTTTGCAACTTTCCTAGGTTTCAATGCTGATAAAGTACCCGATATCGATTTAAACTTCTCGGATTTAAATCAAGCCAGTGCCCATGAATATACCAAAGTTTTATTCGGTGTTGATAATGTCTACCGGGCTGGAACTATTGCCACTGTTGCTGAAAAAACCGCTTTTGGTTATGTCAAAGGTTATTGTGAATCAAAAGGTTTAATCATGCGTTCTATTGAGGTTGAACGTCTAGCTATTGGTTGTACCGGCGTAAAAAGAACTACGGGCCAACACCCTGGAGGTATTGTTGTTATTCCTGATTATATGGAAGTATTTGATTTTACGCCATTCCAATACCCCGCTGATGATCCAACCAGTTCTTGGCGAACTACCCATTTTGATTACCATGCTATTGATGCCGATGTCTTAAAACTAGATATTTTAGGTCATACCGATCCTACTCAACTGCGGATGATTCAAGACCTAACCGGCGATGATGTTACGAAAGTCCCATTAGATGATAAAGCCACAATGTCTTTATTTACCAGTACAAAAGCTTTAGGAGTAACCAAAGAACAAATTATGTGTGATACCGGTACTTTAGGTGTTCCCGAATTTGGTACCCCATTTACTATTCAATTAGTAAAAGATGCTAAACCTACTACTTTTGCTGAACTTGTAAAAATCTCCGGACTTGCTCATGGTACTGATGTATGGCTTGGTAATGCTCAAGAACTAATCGAAAAGAAAATATGTCCATTTAAAGATGTTATTGGTTGTCGTGATGATATTATGGTTGAACTTATGAATAGGGGAGTACCATCTATTAAAGCATTCAAAATCATGGAATTTGTGCGTAAAGGTAAAGCCGGTAAAGAACCAGATGCTTGGAGCGAACATGTAAAAACCTTAAAAGAATATAATATTCCTGATTGGTATATAAAATCCTGTCAAAAAATTAAATACATGTTCCCCAAAGCTCACGCCGCTGCTTATGTAACTAGTGCTTTTCGTATTGCTTGGTATAAAGTTCATAAACCATTAGTTTATTACTGTACTTACTTTTCTACAAGATTTCAAGACTTTGACTGTGAAGTTATGACTAAAGGTTATAATAGTATTAAAGAAAAAATCTTAGAAATTCAAAATAAAGGTTATGAAGCTACCAAAAAAGAACAATCTTTATTAGAAACTTTAAAACTTTCTTTAGAAGCTACAGCAAGAGGTATAACATTTAAAATGATTGATATTAAAATAAGTGATGGTACTAACTTTATAATGAATGAAAATGATAACTCCTTAGTTATGCCTTTTCGTAGTCTAGATGGTCTAGGGGATATGGTTGCTGCTAAAATAATTGAAGAACGTAATCAAAAACAATTCTATAGTATTGAAGACTTTCAAATGCGTGGTAAAGTAAATCAAACTACCATTGAAAAAATGCGATCTTTAAATATTTTTGGCAATATGCCTGAAACTAGTCAATTAAGTTTATTTTAAATAAGTATTAATTTACTTATTTTTTTTATTTATCCCTTTAATACTACCTAAAATACATATAAGTAAATATAATAAATAAACCATTAATCTTACTATTGTAAAACTAGATTGATAAAAAATAATATTAATTATAATTAAACTTATTAAAAAAATTAAACCGATTTTTAAACCACTTAAAAATCCTTTCTTTAAACTTTTCTTACCCTCCCTATAACCAAATATCAAAAATAATATTCCTAAATAAATAATACTTATAATTTTAATTACTTTTGTATTTAAGAATAAATAATAAAAAATAGTTAAAATAATACTACCTACAAATAAACAAATTAAAAATTTTAGTAATGTAACTATATAATTTTTTATTAAATTCATAAACTCACCTAATAAAATGTATGTTAATGTTTAAAAAAACATGAATTGTTTATAATAAAAATAGGTGATTAAATGGAACTATTTACAATTATTATAAGAACTACATTTTTTTATTTCTTTATTGTTTTTGCTTATCGCATTATGGGTAAAAGAGAAATAGGCCAGTTAGGTATAATTGATTTAATTGTTTCAATCTTAATAGCTGAATTAGTAGCTATTAGTATTGAAAATATTGAAGATTCAATTTTTTATACCATTATTCCTATTACTTTATTAGTTTTATTAGAATTATTTTTAGCATTTATTAGTATTAAATCAAGAACATTTAGAACTATATTTGGTGGTAAATCTTCTTTAATTATCGCCAATGGTAATGTAAACTATAAAGAAATGGTTAAACAAAGATATAGTATGGATGATTTATTATTAAGTTTAAGACAAAACTCCATTAAATCTATTGATGAAATCGAATATGCTTTTTTAGAACCTAATGGTAAACTATCTATTTTTAAATATAATATTTTTAAAACTAAAAGTAATTATCCTATGCCTATTATAGTAGATGGTAAATTACAAGAAAAAGCCCTAACTTATATTAAAAAAAATAAATCTTGGTTAGAAAATGAATTATTAAAGAAAAACTTAAAAATAGAAGATGTTTTCTATGCTTTTAAAAAACAAA
>CAYLQC010000034.1:0-5960 GCA_964385785.1 uncultured Muribaculaceae bacterium
CAGGGAATTATGTTGATGATCATACAGTGACAGTTTATTTTAATCGAATTAGAGAAAAACTAGATACTAATATTATTGTAACAGTGAAAGGACTAGGTTATAGAATTGATGCAGAATAAGGTTAAATTAAAGAAATTGTTAGTTAAAATATTTATTATATCTTTAATATTTATTTTGGTTACTATAGCATTTACAAAAATTGAATATCATTTTTATACTTTAAATTTTAATAATAAATTAGTTAATATTATAAATGTTTTAAAAAAGAATTATCCAAATATAAGTGAAGATGAAATTATGGATATTTTAAATAATACAGATAATAGTAATAGTCTAGAAAAATACAATATTGATTTAAATACGGATTCAATTATTTTAGAAAATAATAATAATTTTTATAAAAATGTTATTATCAATGTTTTATTTATAATTATAGTTATTTTATTAATTACTTATCTTTTTTTAAAGTTTAATCATAATAAAGATAAAGAAATAAAGGAAATTACTAAATATATTGAACAGATAAATAAAAAAAATTATAAATTAGATATAGATAAGTATTCTGAAGATGAGTTATCAATATTAAAAAGCGAAATTTATAAAATTACAATAATGTTAAAAGAACAAGCGGAGATTTCTAATAAAGATAAATTAGATTTAAAAGAGTCTTTATCTAATATATCACATCAACTTAAAACTCCCCTAACCTCAATTTTGATTATTTTAGATAATTTACTAGATAACCCCAATATGGATAAACAGTCTAGAGAAGATTTTATATTTGATATTAAAAAAGAAATAAATAATATTAGTTTTTTAGTCCAAAATATATTAAAGTTATCTAAGTTAGATACTAATACAGTTATGTTTAATAATGAATTAATTAATTTAAATAAGGTTTTAAATGAGGTAGTTACCAAATTACTACCTTTATGTGATTTAAAAAATATTAAGATTAATTTAAATTACTCTGATAATATAGTTATAATAGCCGATTTTAATTGGCAAGTAGAAGCAATTAGTAATATTTTAAAGAATTCAATTGAACATTCTAAAGATAATTCGAATATTGATATTTTTATAAAAGAAAATAAATTATATACTGAGGTGATAATTAAAGATTATGGAATTGGGATAGAAAAGGAAGATTTACCACATATATTTGAAAGGTTTTATAAAGGGAAAAATACTAGTAATGAAAGTACTGGTATAGGTTTAGCTTTAGCAAAGTCGATTATTGAAAAGTCTAATGGTAAAATATATGTAAACTCTATTGTAAATAAAGAAACTATTTTTAAAATTAGATATTATAAATGATATAATTTAGTAAAGGAAGTTGAGATTGGATGAAATTTGAAGATGTAATTAGAAAAAGAGAGTCAGTAAGAAAGTTTAGTGATAAAAAAGTAGAAGATGAAAAACTTAATAAAATTTTAGAAGCAGGAAGAATTGCGCCGACGGCGAAGAATAGTCAACCATTTAAAATATATGTTATAGAAAGTGAAGATGGTTTAAAAAAGATAGATACGGCATCCCCTTGTCGCTATGGAGCAAGTACGGTTTTAATTATTTGTGGAGATAGAGAAAAAGGTTATAAAAAGGATGAATATCCAATGTATGTTATGGATGCCTCAATTGTAACGACTCATATGATGTTAGAAGCTACTAATTTAGGAGTAGATAATATTTGGATTGAAATGTTTGATACGAAAATACTTAAAAAGGCATTTGATATTCCTGATAATTTAATACCAGTATGTATGTTACCACTTGGTTATAAAGAAGAGTCTTGCCCACCAAGTCCAATGCATAATACAAGAAAAAGTCTTGATGAATTAGTTATATATAAATAATGGTGACTTTATGTTAATTAATAGTGAAATGGCTTATCAAAAAAGTAAGCCAATTATTGAAGAAATTAGAAATAATTCTAAATGTATAAGTTGTGGTGGGGCGAAATTTTTAAATTCGACATGCATATATTGTCATAGTACTAATAATGATTTAGATAAAAGCATAAGAGAACTAAATACTATTATTAAAGATTTTGATTTAAGTGATGTTAAAATTAATTGTTTTAATCCTTTTCTTAATTTACTTTCTAGCTTGGAAAATATTGAAATTGATACGATTAATGAGTTATTAACTAAATTTAATTATCAAAATACGATGGAAAAAATAATAGCAAATTTAAGGGATGGTCAAGAATTAAATCAGGATACTATTGATACAATTAAATCTTTAGTTAAAAGAAATGAAATGAACGAAGATTTAACTTTTATAGTTAATTTTACTTTAAATAAAGCTTTAAAAAAAGAAATGTTTTTAGATTATGATACTTTTAAATTGTTAATAAAAAATAATATAGAATATGGATCTAAAAATTTATATCCTAATGTTCATTGTTATTTTTTTGAAAAAAAGGAAGATAAAATTGGTAATGTAGCAGGAGAATCTGATCATTATGAGATTGGTTTGTCGGATGCCCAACTAAAAAAATTATATACAAATGGTAACCCTTGGATATTTGTAACTATTTATCATGAATTAAGACATATGGAACAAAGTGTTGAATTTAAAGATTATCATTATTTAGATGATTTTGATATAACTTTGTTAAAGGAATATGTAGTATCAATATATAATGAAACTTATTATACGGAAAATTATTATCGTTTATCATTTGAATTAGATGCTAACTTTCATTCTCGAGATAAAACATTTTTTCTTTTAAAACAATTGGGTTTTGATATGAATGAAGAAACTTTAAGAAGTAATGAAAAATATAAAAAAGATTTATTAGAAAAGTTAAAAGATACAAGAAGAACTGTTAATAATAAACCGACAACTACTGATTATGAATTGTTAAAAATTTTAGAAAAGAACCCTAATATTCTATTTTCATTTAAAAAACTTAATTTATTTTATAAAATGGAAAATGGAGTTGTTGCTTTAAAAACTAAAGATGATATGCAAAAAGATTATGAAGAAAAAATGAGTGATGGAAAAATACCTGATGATATTAAAGAGAGTTTTACAAAGTTTTATAGTAATTATTTGGAAATAAACGAAAGTTTTAATAGATAAATTATTAATATAATGAAAGGGATAAAATGTTAATTATAGGAATAGTTGTAGTTTTTTTAGTAATACTTGCCCTACTCTTTTTTTTATTAAGAAAAGTAATTTATAATAAAAAGAAAGTTATAGGAATATGGATAGTTATTTTTTTAATAATGGTAACTTGCTTAATAGTAATTTTATATTATTTTAATTATATTCCGCATAAAAAATACTCTAATGAATATTTTAATATTGAAACTTATATTAGTAGTGTTGATAAAGATAATGATGGAATTGATGATCAAAGTGATATTTTAAATAGTGTAAAAGAATATATAAGTACTAAACCACAATATAAGAGTAAATATTATGATACGGGTTATCCTAATGATAATTATGGGGTTTGTACTGATGTTGTGGATGCTGGTTTATTAGGTGCTGGGTATGATATAAGAGAACTTGTAAATATTGATATTATAAATAATCCCGATTTATATAATATTCAAACTATTGATAAAAATATTGATTTTCGCCGAGTTAAGAATTTAAAGATTTATTTGGATAATAATAGTATTTCTTTAACTACTAATATATATGATATTTCTGCTTGGCAAGGAGGAGATATCGTGGTTTTTAAAAATCATATAGGAATTGTTTCAGATAGGCGAAATAAAAAAGGGATAAGTTTTATTATTCATCATGCTAATATTTATCAAAAAAACTATGAAGAAGATATTTTAGAGACGAGAAATGATATTATTGGACATTACCGAATTAGTTAATATTATAATTTTTAAATAAATTGGCACTCAAGTATTGACAGTGCTATTTTATTGTGCTATATATTAGTTGTACTTAAAAAATATTTTAAGTATATGTTTTAATAAGAAAGAAGGAATTTTATGATTAAACCACTGGGAGAAAAAGTCGTAGTTAGAAGAGAAAAGAAAGAGGAAAAAACGGCAACTGGAATTATATTAGGAGAGACTAGTCAAGAAAAGTCTAGAATAGCAACTGTGGTTGCTTTAGGAACAGGAAGAGTTTTAGATAATGGTAAAATAGCTCCTTTTAATGTAAAAGTTGGTGATAGAGTATTTTTAAGTAGTTATGCTTCAGATGATGAAATAACGTTTGAAAGTGATGATTTGACTATAGTAGATCAAAGTCAAATTTTAGCAATAATTGAATAGGAGAGTGATTATATGGCAAAAGAAATTAAATTTGGTGAAGATGCTAGAAGTTCATTATTAAATGGTATTAATAAGTTAGCAGATACGGTTAAGGTTACTTTAGGACCAAAAGGAAGAAATGTTGTTTTAGATAAAAGTGGAACACCTTTAATTACTAATGATGGAGTTACAATTGCTAAAGAAATATCTTTAGATGATAAATTTGAGAATATGGGTGCTAATTTAGTAAAACAAGTTTCAATTAAAACTAATGATGTAGCGGGAGATGGAACAACAACAGCAACAGTACTTGCCCAATCTATGGTAAAAGAAGGAGTTAAGAATATTGCTGCGGGAGCAGATCCAATGGCTATTAAAAGAGGTATGGATAAAGCTTTAGAAGTAGCAATCTCTGAAATTAAAAATATTAGTTCAAAAGTTGAGGGCAAGGAAGATATTGCGAGAGTTGCTTCAATTTCTGCTAATAATGAAGAAATAGGAACTTTAATTGCTGATGCAATGGAAAAGGTTTCTAATGATGGAGTTATTACTTTAGAAGAGTCAAGAACTTCAAATACGGAAATAGAAGTTGTTGAGGGTATGCAATTTGATAAAGGGGTAGTATCTCCTTATATGATTAAAGATCAAGAAAAACAAGAAACGGTTGTAGATGATCCTTATATTTTAATTACTGATAAAAAGATTTCAGCTTTTAAAGATATATTACCAATAGTTGAACAAACAATGCAAGAGAATAAGAAATTATTTATAATTTGTGATGATATTGAGGGAGAGGCATTATCTACTTTAGTATTAAACAATGTAGGTGGTATATTAGATGTAACAGCCGTTAAAGCTCCAGAAACAGGAGAATATAGATCTGCTCTTTTAGAGGATATTGCAATACTTACTGGTGGCAAGGTTATTAAAGAAGATTTAAAAGAAGAATTAAAAGATATAACTATGGATATGTTAGGTCGAGCTAAACAAATTAAAACTAATAAAGATTCGACTATAATTGTTGATGGTTTAGGAGAAAAACAAGAAATTGCTAAACGAATTGCCGAAATAAAGAAACAAATTGCCTCTGATGCAATTAGCAATAACGTTAAAGAACAATTACAGGAAAGACTTGCTAAACTTGCGGGTGGTGTTGCCGTAATTAGAGTTGGAGCAACTACTGAAGTAGAAATGAAAGAGAAAAAGTTAAGAATTGAAGATGCTTTGGCAGCAACTAAGGCCGCTGTAGAAGAAGGAATTGTGGCTGGTGGTGGAACTGCTTATGTAGATATAATTCCAAATGTTTCAAAGATGGTTTCTAAACTTGATGATAGTGAAAAAATTGGGGGAAATATTATTCTTAAAGCTTTAGAGACTCCTTTAAAACAAATTGCTATAAATGCCGGAGATGAACCAGCAATAATATTTGCTAAAGTAGCATCTTCTAAAGCAGGAATTGGATATAATGCAACTAATGGAGAATTAGTTGATATGAAAGCAGTAGGAATTGTTGATCCAGCAAAGGTAGCTAGAACAGCATTAGAAAATGCGGTGTCCGTTTCAAAAATGATTTTAACTACCGAAAGTATTGTTACAGATAAAGAAAACGAATAAAAATATTTAAAGATGGAACGATTAAAATTCCATCTTTTATTTTTTAATCAAGATGATTAATACTTTCTAAAATACTTTGATATTGGGTATTTTGTAAGTTATTTTCTTGTAAAA
>CAYLQC010000035.1:0-5939 GCA_964385785.1 uncultured Muribaculaceae bacterium
TATAAGTATTAAAAAAACAAAATCAAGGCTTTCGACAAAACTAGACAAAACTTTTTCTTAAAACATTGTAATATTTAAAATAAGGATATTTTTAACTTTTAAATATAATATAGGACTTTATAGACTTTTTTTAAGAAATTTTGTAAAATTAACTTAGGGTGATTACAGATGAAAAAAATAATATTAGTTGATGGTAATAATTTATTATTTAGAAGTTATTATGCTACTAGTTATAGCGGTAATGTGATGAAAAATAGTAAAGGACTTCCTACTAATGCATTATATGGGTTTGTAGGAATGATTAATAAAATAATTGAAGAAGAAAAACCAGAATATATGGCTGTTGCCTTTGATATAGGGAAGAATTTTAGAGCAGAAAGGTTTGCTTTTTATAAAGATGGAAGAAAAGAAACACCAGAAGAGTTAAAAGTACAAATGCCTTATGCTAGAAAGTTATTAGATGCCATGGGTATTAAGTATTTTGAAATGGCGCCATATGAAGCTGATGATATAATTGGAACATTTTGTAAGTTAGTAGAGGAAGATGATAATTTTAATGGGACAATTGTATCAAGTGATAAAGATTTATTACAGTTAATGAGTAAGCAAATAGATATGAAGTTATTAAAACAGAAAGGTTTTATTAGATATAATCCGCAAAGTTTTTATGAGGAATTTGGTATAGAACCGATTAATGTAATTGATTTAAAGGCTTTAGCAGGAGATGCATCAGATAATATACCTGGAGTTAGAGGAATAGGGGATAAAACGGCTTTAAAGTTATTAAATACTTATAAAACAATTGAAGAGTTATATAATAATATAGATAGTATTAGTGGTAAGGTTAGAGAAAAGTTAGAAACTGATAAAGAAATGGCTTTTGTAAGTAAAGAGATTGCTACGATATATAAAGATGTACCAATTAGTATTAATAGTTTAGAAGAGTTAAAGTATAATAAAAGTAATAGTAATAATTTAAAAAGTTTATATGAAGAGTTAGAGTTTTATTCTTTTTTAAAGAAAATGGATAATGTAAGTGATAATAAAGAGATAGATTATATTAAAGTAAGTAATATAAATGATTTAGTATTAGATAAAATAATTTCTTTATATATTGAAATAGATAATTTAAATTATCATAAGGGTAATATTATTAGTATGGCAATTAGTGATAAAGATCATAATTATTTAATAGATAAGGAAATAATTAGGGATGTTATATTAAGTTTAAAAGATAAAGATGTAATTACTTATGATGAGAAGAAAAATATTGTTATATTAAATAAATTAGGTTTAGAAATTGATGCTAAGTATGATTTAATGTTAGCTACTTATTTATTAAATTATAATATAAAAGATGATATTAGTTATTTAATGAATGAAGAAGGAGTTAGTGTAAGTTATTATGAGGAAAGTGTTTTAAAAAGTAAAGATAGTTTAGAGATAATAGAAAAAAATAGTGTATTAAAGAGTAGATATATTTTTGATAATTATAAAAGGTATTTAGATGAGTTAGAAAAAGAAAAAATGTTAGATTTATTTTTAGATATAGAAATGCCTTTAGTTAAAGTTTTAGCTGATATGGAAATAACGGGAGTTATTGTAAATAAAGATATATTAGATAAAATGAAAGAAGAATTACGGGTGCAAATTGATTTAATTACGCAGAAAATATATGATTTAGCAGGGGTAGAGTTTAATATTTCTAGTCCTAAACAATTAGGAGATGTTTTATTTGATAGGTTAGGGTTACCTTATGGGGTTAAGGGAAAAACAGGATATAAAACCGATGTTAAAGTAATGCATAAGTTAAAAGGAAAACATCCAATAATTGATTATATTTTAGAGTACCGAAATAAAACTAAAATATATTCGACTTATATTGAGGGATTAGAAAGTTTTATATATGAAGATGGAAAAGTACATACCATATTTAAACAAACTTTAACGAGAACGGGTAGGTTATCATCAGTTGAACCAAATATTCAAAATATCCCAATTAAAGATGAAGAGGGAAGAAAGATTAGAAAAGCTTTTTTACCTAGTAATGATTGTTTTTTAAGTGCTGATTATTCGCAAATTGAGTTAAGAATACTTGCTCATATATCAAATTGTAAAGAGTTAATAGAGGCGTTTAATAATGATATGGATATTCATACGAAAGTAGCTGCTGATATATATGGGGTAGAGGAAAAAGCGGTTAGTAAAAAAATGCGATCAACAGCTAAAGCGGTAATATTTGGTATAGTTTATGGAATAAGTGGTTTTGGGTTAGGAGAGAATTTAGAGATAAGTCCTAAAGAAGCTAAAGAGTTTATTGATAAGTATTATGAGTTATATCCGGGAGTTAAAAAGTATATGGATGATATAGTAAAGAGTGCTTATAAAGAGGGAAGTGTTAGAACTTTATTTAATCGAAAAAGAGTTATAAGTGAGTTAGAAAGTAATAATTATATGATAAGACAGAGCGGGGAGCGAATTGCTTTAAATACACCGATACAAGGAACTAGTGCGGATATTATAAAGAAAGCGATGATTGAAATATATAATGAATTTAAAAAACAAAATATTAAGAGTAAGTTAGTTATTCAAGTACATGATGAATTAATAATTGATTTAGTAGAGGGTGAAAAAGATATTGTTACAAAAATAGTAACGGAGAAAATGACTAATGTTATTAAACTTTCAGTACCTTTAAAAGTAAGTAGTGATTATGGTAATGATTGGTATGAGGTTAAGTAGATGGATTTTAATAAAGTAATAGAAAAGTATAATTATAATAAGGAATTAGGAGATTTATTATATAAAATATATCAAGAACAAATAAAGATATTTGGAACTGATTGTGAAGAGTTAATTTATAATGCTTATATGGAAACAAAAGTAGTAGAGGGTAACCCATATGAAGTGTTAGTAGCATCTGGTATGTATGAAGAAAGAAATAATGCTTTAGTAACATCGGGAGATTTAAAAAGAGCAAGTGGTGTAAGTAGTAATAAACCAATAATAGTTTTTGAAGATAATAGTTTTAAAGTTAAAAAAATTAAAAGATTAGTAGTTATTTCCAAGTTTGATTTTAATGAAGAGTATATTGTTGGGGTTTTAGTTCATGAACTTAGTCATATGATTAAAGAAACGGTTAAGGGAGTAAATATAGATGAAGATAAATTAGTTATTAAAAGTGGCTTTAATACTCAAGTTTATGAGTTAAAAAATGAAAATGGTAAGGTTATAGATAGTAAGATACAAGATAAGGGTGTTGGTTTAGAAGAAGGGTTTAATTGTATTTTAGAAGAAGATATTATGCATAGTTTAGGTTATAAAGATTATAAAGTATCAGGTTATGGAGTGGTTCATAATATTGCTAAGGGTTTTTATAATATAGATGATTTAAGAGATTTAATTCTTAAGGCTGAGTTTTGGAAGAGTGATGAAGAATTAAATGAAGCATTTACTTATGATGGTAGAAATTTATGGGAAGAGATATCTTTAGTTGTTGATAAGATTTATGTTTTAGGATTAGAAATGTTTGCTAGTATGTTTGATCAAGAAAAAATGAAAATGGTAAGTAAGCAACAATTAGAAGTAATAGAACAACAATATAATCCATTAATAGAAGAGTTAAAAAGGTTTAGAAATGAAGAGGAGGAATGTAAGAAAATAATATGAAAAAACCAATTATTGGAATTATTCCTACTTTTACAAATGATGAAAATGATCCTTATCAAGATAGGGCAAGTTTTGTAACTATGTATAGTGAAAAAATAAAGCAAAGTGGTGGGGTACCTATTGGAATATTAGGTGATGTATCTTTATATACATCTATTTGTGATGGTTATTTGTGGCCGGGTGGTAATAAAATCTTATTTGAGTATTACGAAGTTTTAGAAGATGCTATAAAAAATGCTAAACCCCTTTTAGGGATATGTTTAGGAGCAGAGGGGTTAGCAACAATGTTAAATGTTTTAGAAGATAAAGAAAAAGAACCAAATAAAACTTTTAAAGAAATATACGAAAGTAATAAAGAGACTAATCCTTATTTAAAAAAGATAGAAAGTGGTAATATTCATTTACATGTTGTAACAAAAGAAAAAGAATCAATTGATAGGGCAAGACATAAAATAAAGATTATAAAAAATAGTTTACTTTATGAAATAGTAAAAAAAGAATATTTAGATGTTGTTAGTTTACATGAAATGGCAATAAATAGAGTTTCTAAAGATATTTTAGTAAGTGCTTATGCAGAAGATAATGTTATTGAAGCAATAGAGTATAAAGAAATGAGTTCTTTAATTTTAGGAGTATTATTTCATCCAGAAATAGAAAAGGAAAATAATTTATTTGATTGGTTAGTTTCATCTTGTAATAAATATTTATGTTTAGTTAATCGTAAAAAGGAAATAAAGTATCGAAATAATTATAAAATATTACCTTATAAGTCTTTATATCCAAAATGTATTACAGATAGCAATTTAGAAGAAAATACTTATTTGGCTTTTAAAGAATTAAAAAAGTTTTTTAAAGATAATGGTTATGATATTGATATAGAAAGTGCTTTTAGAACAAAAGAAATTCAAGAAGAAATTTATAAACAAATTTTAGAAGATGAGGGAAGAGATTATGCTAAGGAATATGTTGCTAAGGCAGGCTTTAGTGAACATGAATTAGGACTTGCTATTGATGTTTGTTTAAAAAAAGATGGAGAATGGTTACATGGTTTTGATAAAAGAATGGTTGAGTTTTATAAATTGTTAGAAAAATATTGTGCTGATTATGGTTTTATTTTACGTTATCCAAAAGATAAGGAAAAAATTACGGGATATGGTTATGAGCCATGGCATATTCGTTATGTAGGTGCTAGAGATATCGCTCATAAAATTATGGATAGTCATAAAACGCTAGAAGAATATTTAGAAAGAGAGTAGTATTATGCCAGAGATAGCAGAAGTAGAAACAGTTAGGAATACTTTAAAGAAACAAATTTTAAATAAAAGAATTGTAAATGTTAAAGTATTATATCCTAAAATGATTGAAAGTGATATAAATGATTTTAAGAAGAATTTAATTGGGGAAGAGTTTATTGATATTAAAAGAGTTGGTAAATGGTTATTATTTGAAACTAATAAGTATTATTTATTAAGTCATTTAAGAATGGAAGGAAAGTATTTTTTAAAAAGTAGTAAAGATTTAATAGAAAAACATGAGCATGTGATATTTACGTTTAGTGATAATAGTGATTTAAGATATCATGATACGAGAAAGTTTGGGAGAATGAATTTAATAAAAAAAGAAGATTTAAAAAATACGGAAGCAATTAGAAAACAAGGTTTTGAACCAGGAAGTAAAGATTTAACAGCTGATTATTTATTAGAAAAGTTTAAGAAAAAAGATATTGCTATTAAAACGCTTTTATTAGATCAAACAATTATTAGTGGTTTAGGGAATATTTATGCTAATGAAGTGCTTTTTGCATCAAAGATAAATCCTTTTAAAAAAGGTAAGGATATAAATAAAGAAGAGGCAGAAAAAATTGTTAGTTCGGCGGATAGGATTATTAAAAGAGCAATAGAACTGGGTGGAACAACGATTAAGAGTTATACTTCAAGTTTAGGAGTTACCGGAAGATTTCAAACGGAATTAATGGTGCATAAGAGAGAAAATGAGCCATGTAGTAGGTGTGGGACTTTAATTAAAAATGAAAAAATTAATGGAAGAAGTACTTATTATTGTCCAAAATGTCAGAAGTAAAAAAATATTAAAAAAGTATTGATATATAAACTAATGTTTGTTAAAATAATTTCCAGGAACATTTAGTTGTTTGGGTGTCTATCTCTAATCTTTTAAAGAGAGGAGGTATGGTAATGATGAAAACCAAAACTTTTATCATTAAAGTTCTAAATAGCATTGCCTTTATTTTGTTGCTTTTTACCCTTTTAATT
>CAYLQC010000036.1:0-5851 GCA_964385785.1 uncultured Muribaculaceae bacterium
GTAGGTAAACTTGTAGATGTAACATAACCATAACCGTTAAGAGTATAAGGAATACCTAATAGATTACAAAATGAGACTAATTCATTAGGGCTCCACCCTATTACATTGGGCATTGTATAATTAATTGAATTAGTTAGTAAAAAAACTTTAGAGCCATTTAAAACGGTTTGATTATTTAAAGGGTATTGGTTAATTATATATTTACCATCACCAATAACAATTGGTTTTAAACCTTTATTTTTTAAGTCTTCTACTGTAGTAGTTACTTCCGAAGATAAAAGATTACTTAAAGTTATTATTTTACTTTCATCAACATCATTATTTGTATTTTTGCTTAAACCTTTAGTTTTAGCAATTTCTTCAATAATATTAGAAGTAATATTAGCTAAGTCTTTAGTACCTCCCACAAATTGTTTAACGGCGATATAAATAATATATTGAGGGTCTTCATAAGGAAAAAGACCAGCAAAACTTTTAATATAGTCATAGTCACCTTTTAAATAACCACCATTTTGGGGATCAGCAATTTGAGCGGTGCCAGTTTTTCCCATAATAGTTACATTAGAGGGGGCAAATTGTTTATTTTCGGAAAAACTTTCATAAACAACGTTATACATTAGTTTTTTGATATAATCAACAGTTTCTTTATTAGTAACTGTAGATATTTCATTACGCGTATTTTCTTCTAAAATGGTACCATCACTAGCTACTATTTTGGAAACGATATAAGGACTTAACATAACACCATCATTAGCTAAAGTAGTTAAGGCTTGTAATATTTGAATAGGAGTTACAGTAATTAAGCCTTGACCAAAGGAAGCGGTGGCTAGTTCACTTTCATAAACAAAGTTATTAGTACCAGTTAGTTCTCCTGGTAAGGTTATACCAGTTAAGGAACCAAAACCTAAAGAGTCATAAAAATCTCTTAATTTACTAACTCCTAGTTTTAAGGCTAAGTTAGTAGCAGCAACGTTACTAGAATAAGCAAAACCAGTATCATAACTAATAGTACCCCATCCGGTATTATTAAAGTCTTTGATTGTTGTACCATCACTTAAGGTAATTGAACCAGATAAAACAGTATCTGAGCCATTATAAAGTCCCGCATCAATAGAGGCCATAAAGGAAAATATTTTCATAACACTACCTGGTTCATAAGTATAACTTACTAAAGGGTTTTTATAGTCTGTAATATTATCTCTAGTATTAGGATCAAAACTAGGGTTACTAGCACTACCTAAAATAGCACCGGTTTTAGCATCCATAACACTTACTGTTGCCCAAGCAAAGTTATAATTATTTTCTAAAGTATCGATAGCGTTTTCTAACATGAGTTGAACATCTTGATCTAAAGTAAGGTAGATATCAGCTCCACTTGTTGCCTCTTCACCGATTGCTTTACTCATTGGTAATTGATAACCATAGGCATCTTTTTGGTATTCTGTCCAACCATTGATACCTTTTAATTCTGAATCATAGTAAGATTCTAAACCCATTTCACCATGAAGTTCACCTTCATCACTTGCAATAGCATAACCTAAAATATAAGAGGCATAGTTGGCATATGGGTAATATCTTTTCGTACTTTGCATAAAATCGATACCAGGAAGTCCTAAAGCTTGAATTTCGTTTTTAGTAGTTTCGGTAATACCTCTTTTTAATTCAACTTGATATAAGTTTTCGCGATTTAAAAGTTCTAAAATCGTACTTTCTTCTTTTTCTAAAATAGGAGCAAGAACTCTAGCAGTCGTTTCTTTATCGATAACGTGTTGGGGGTTTTCTTCATCGGTTGTTCTACTACTTGATAAATAGGCAATAACGGTATAGGAATTAGTATCCGTTGCTAAAATATTGTTATTAGCATCATATATAGTACCACGAGAGGCATAGAGGGTTTTATGTTCAGTATTTCTTGAGTCAGCAAATGAAGTTAGATTAATACCATCGACATTATTAGATGTGGCAACATATAAAAGTTTAATAGAAATAGCCAAAAATAAAAAAGAAATAACAAACATCGTAATTTTTAAATTAAAATGAATGCTACTTTCTTTTTTCATTATCTTCACTCTCCATTAGTTACAATTTTTACATTATCATTATTATAAGACAAACCATTATTTTTCGCAACTTCTTGAATTTTATCTAAAGATGCTAATTCATTTATTTGCATACTTAAACTTTCATTTAAATTACTTTGGTTTTCGACTTTTTCTTTTAGTCTTTCGACTTGAATATTAGATTCGGATAGAATAGCTTTAGTAAATACATTAGAAATAGGAACTGCTATTACTAATAAAATTAGAATAAAATATAAAAATTTTTCACCTTTTAACATTTTAAGATTTTTAGTAGTTTTTCTTTTTTTCATATTTTTAAATCCTTTCTACTACTCGTAATTTAGCACTTTTACTTCGTGAGTTTTCGTTTATTTCTTCATTTGTTGCAATAATTGGTTTTTTATTTATTAATTTAATTTTAGGTTGATAGTTTTTAGGAATATCAGGTAATCCTTTAACTAAAGGATTTACTTCACTATAGTTTTTAAATATTTGTTTAGTTAAGCGATCTTCTAAGGAATGAAAAGTAATTACACATAATCTTCCACCTTTTTTTAATAAATCAATGGCAATTGGTAAAACGGTTTCTAAAGATTCTAGTTCATGATTGACATAAATTCTTAAGGCTTGGAATATTTGTCTTTCGGGGTGATTTTTATAAAAGTACTTAGCGCCGACAGACTCTTTTATTACTTCGGTAAGTTCTAAAGTAGTGGTAATTGGTTTATTAATTCTAGTTTTTACAATTTCGCTTGCAATTACTTTACTAAGTTTTTCTTCGCCATATTTATAAAAAATATCGGTAAGAGTTTCTTTAGAATAAGTATTTACAACATCATAGGCATTTAACTTACTACTTTGGTCCATACGCATATCTAATTTACCATCAGAAAGATAAGAAAAACCTCTTTCTGGTGTATCAATTTGGGGACTAGAAACACCTAAGTCTAAAACAATACCATCAACACAATTTACCCCTTCTTTTTCTAAAAAGGTTTGCATTTTAGAAAAATCAGCATGAAATATTTTAAAATTGCTATTTATATTTTTTAAAACATTATTAGAATAGTTAATGGCTTCAATATCTTTATCAAAAGCATAAAGTTTACCACTATTTAGTTGTTTTAAAATATTAGAACTTATTCCAGCAAAACCAAGAGTTCCATCAACATAAATACCATCACTTTTAATATTTAAATAGTTTAAGACTTCATTTTTTAAAACCGGATAGTGTTTCATTAGAAGTCATCTCCTAAAAATAAGTTTTCGGCGATATCACTTAATTTATCTTGATTTTCATTTATAAAGTTATCCCAAGCAACTTTATCCCATATTTCAATACGGTCGTTAGCGCCGATTATAACACATTCTTTGGTTAAACCGGCGTAACTAACGTGTGGACTTGTTAAGCAAGTTCTTCCTTGAGTATCGAACTCGCATTCAGTGGCTCCAGAAAAGAAGGATCTAGTAAATATACGGGCGTCTTTTTTTGTAAAAGGTAGAGTTTTTAATTTGTTTTCTAGTTTTTCCCATTCCGCAATAGAATAAACATACAAACATTTTTCAAAGCCACGTACTACAACAAATTTTTCGCCAAGGAGGCTTCTAAATTTACTAGGTAGGACTAGTCTTGATTTATCATCAATGTTATGATGATATTCGCCCATGAACATTTAAATCCCCCACTTTCTTCCACATTCTACCACTGTATACCAATATATTACTGCATTTTTTTTTAAAAGTAAATAAAATTCCAAAAAAAAAGAATTTTTTTTAAATTCTTTACATTTTGATTACATTAGGCACGACTTGAGTATTTACCATCTTTGGTGGAAAGGATAATTTTTTCGCCCTCTTCTATAAACAATGGAACTTTAACAACTAAACCAGTTTCAAGAGTAGCATCTTTCATAGCATTATTGGCAGTATTACCTTTAACAGCTGGTTCAGTAGATGTAACAGTAAATTCGATTTTTTCAGGTAGGGAAATACCAATTATTTCACCTTCATAAAAATCAATCATGATTTCGATACCTTCTTTTAAATACTTTTTATCATCTTTTAAAGTATCACTAGATATTTCGATTTGTTCATAGGTATTAGTATCCATAAATACATAGTTATCGCCACTGGCATATAAATATTGCATCGGACTTTTAGTTATATGAGCTTTATCAACTTTCGTACCGGAATTAAAAGATACTTCTGTTATTGAACCGGTTTTTAAGTTTTTTAGTTTCATTTTAACAAAAGCAGCACCTTTACCAGGTTTAACATGCGAAAATTCTAAAACAACGCAAGGGGCACCATCAACCATTATTGACATGCCATTTTTGATATCATTAACACTAATGTTCATTTTTTACCTCCTTATTTACCAAGTTTTGTTTCTTTAAAAACAGTAGTTTTTTTACAGTTAGGACAATATTTGCTAACTTCTAATTTATCGGGTGTATTTTTTTTATTTTTAATGGTTGGTCTTCTAGAGTATCCACATTCTGTACATTTAAGACCAAAGAATACACGATTTAAATTCTTTGCCATGTAAGATACCTCGCTTTCTAATTTGACTTTTTTATTATATTAAAAAATAAAGTATTTGTAAACTAATAATTGACTATTTAAAAATTCTTGAAATTAATAAATTTTACGATATAATATTCTGGAATTAAATTTATTAGGAGGAGTATTATGAGTGAATTTAAAAATTATTATCCTATAACTTCGAAAAAAGAAATTTTAGAAGAAGTAAAAAAAGTTTTAAGTGAACCACAAAATAACGATATTGATTGTGTTTCATTATATGATGTATTAAATGTTTTAAAAAAGTTAGGCAATTATCATGATAGTGTACTAGATGGATATAAAGAGGAATTTAATCGTATTTTAAAAGAAAAATCTATATATACTTCTGTAAGTAGTTTTTACTTTGATTATAGAGAAATGATTTTAAAAATTTCTTTTAAAACAGGTGACATATATTTTGCTAAACAAGATGATGATTTATATATAATAAAATCATCAAGTCGTTATGATGATAAAATTTTTCAAGCTTTATGTTCAAATATATCAAAGATGTATGATGAATTATTAAAATATGCTGATTATTATAACTGTGAATTAACAAAAAATTGTATAAAACCAGTAAATTCTAACTTTTATGTCGATATTAACAGCTGGAGTGTATCACTATATTTCAATAAATTACTTTTTGTGTATAGTGAAGAGTTAAAATTAGTTGCAGGACGTCTTGGCGGTTATGAATTAAAGTGTAATTCTTGTGTAGTTAGTGAGGCTTTTAATGGCAAAGAGGAAGAGATTTTAAAAGGAATCTTTGTTAAAATTAGTGATTGTCCAGTATGGAGTCAAAATATGTTACATGAATTAAGAGAAAAAGAGTTAAATGAAAAAGGAATAAAGCAATTAACATTAACTAAAAGATAGCGAAAATCAAAAACCGGAACCCAAAGAATTAACATTAACTAAAAAGATTTTACAATTTTTAAATATATAAATTTTACGATATAATACTTTGGAATTAAATTTGTTAGGAGGAATATTATGTTAGTACCAATAGTACCAAAAACAACTGTAGTTAATAAAACAATAGTATATAGTGATACAGTTTTACCATTAAAAGAATTAGGAGATAATTTAAAAGTTACAAGTGTTGGAAATGTTAGTGAATCTTCTTTAGAAGAATGTTTAAAAATAATCTTGGAAGCTAATCCAGATGTTATTTTTAATACCATTCAATATTCAAAGAATGATAAAAAAGTTTATTTTTATAC
>CAYLQC010000037.1:0-5761 GCA_964385785.1 uncultured Muribaculaceae bacterium
TTTTCTTCTACAACACTACCATTTTCTAAATGTTTAAAAGTTATTTCATCACCAAAATTATCTATAAATGATAAAACATGGCTTAAGTACTCTGGGTCCCCTACTCCTGGTACGTCTGTATAATTATAAAAATCTATATTGGTTTGATCACTTAAGATTTCTTCTTTAGATAAACCAGTTTCTTGTGTAGTTTTATTAAGAACTTTTTCCATATTACCAATACCTAGATTATAACATTGTAAAGCAGCCAAGATATGGTAGTTCATAGCTTCTGCCGATTTTCTTAAGATTATACAACCAACAGAGATATTAGTTTTAGGGTTTTCTAAATCAGTTTTAGTAATACACATAATATTTGTATTTTTATAATTTTCGGGCGTTTCGGTTAAAACGATAGTTTGATAAGTATTGTCTTTAAAGTTATAGGCTTTAACGGGATAATCGGCCCAAGCATCCCACTCTATTTGCATTAAATTAACTTCTTTTCCCGCTGATTCTTGAGTTAACATCATTAAAATTAAGTTAGAACTTATTCCCCATTTTTCACTATAAAAGTTAGCAATTTCGGTATATTTTTGAAAAGCATATTCTTTTTTTACTTGGTCTTTAGATAATTCAAAGTTTAAATATACATCATTAGTATTTTCTTGATTTAAAGTTTTTTGAGTAAGATTTTCTTCCTTGTTATCAGTAATTAGGGAGGGGTGATTTTCTTCTGGGGTTTTACTTTCTAAAGATGTATTTTCTATTTGGGCACTTGCAATTTCTTCTATTTCTGTTAGGGGAATATCACTATCTACTTCATTTATAATGGCAGTACTTTTTTCTTTAGCTTGACTTTCATTTTTAGCAAGAGTTAAGCTGCTTGTTAGAAGAATTAAACTAAGAGCACCAAAGGAAGCAATAACAATACCTCTTTTTTTATTTTGTTTTTGTTTTTTCTTGGCTTCTTGTTTTAAATATTTTTCTAAGGCAATTTTAAATTTATGATAAACATCGGGAATATATTGTTCATAATTATTTTTTAAAAAAGTATCAGCATTATTAATTCTTAGTTTAACGGTATCACTATAAAAAATAAAAGAATTGTTAATAACTTTAACATGATCAAAAACAACATTATTAAGGCTTATTAAATATTTTAAAGCTTCATTGCCTTGAATTTTTAAATTTTTTTCTCCTATATAATCACAAATAAGATTATTGTGGGAAATTGAGAATGTATAATCAGTTCTCATAGTTCTAAAGCTCCGATAACTTGATTAAAGGTTGTATCATCAACATCTTTAAATATAATATTATTATTTATTTCATATTCACTAACATAAACGTTATCTTTATCCATATAAGCAACGTAGTTTTTATTATTTAAAGATATTTTATCAATATAAGTATATTCTTGATTGTTAATATTAATAGATATTAAGTCCATTTTTTATCCTCCTTATTATATAAATATTATATCATTAAAGGATGAAAATGTATAAGTATTTAAAAAGCAATAGACACTTTAAGAATAAATTTTAATAAGGAATTACTTTTATAAATAGGTACTCTTGTTATATTATAGTTATCCATTTTTTTATTTGACCAGTGACTAGGAGAATATAAGAAAGCTAGTTTGTAGTTATTTTGTTTTAAAGCATTTTGATAATTATCATTAGTAATACCAAAAGGATAAGCAAAGTACTCATAATTATAGTCTTTAGTTTTTAATAAGTCAGCATTATATAAGTTAAAGTCATTAGATTTAGCAGATGTTTCATTATGTAGATTATAAGAGTGATTTTCGATATTTATAGAATCGTTTAAAGATGTTATTTGGTTTTTAGTTAAGTAGCCATCAACATCTATACCACTACCAATTACAAACATAGTAGCTTTTAAATTATATTTTTCTAAAATAGGTAAAGCATTAGTATAAAAATTACTTTTACCGTCATCAAAAGTTATAAGTACTTTTTTACCTTTTATTTTTTTACCGTTTTTCCATTCGTTATATTCATCTATAGATAAAGATTGATAGTGATGTTTAGATAAATAAGCCATTTGTTTTTCAAAATTTTTTAAACTTACATCAGTTTCTTCTGTAGGGTTTTCTAGGACAGAATGATAAGCTAAAACAGGTATATAGTTATTCCACATATATTGATAACTAATATATGATATAAGAATAAATATTAATAAAACGATTAAAATTATAATTTTTTTGGGCATAGAAATCATCCTTACTTTAGTATTATAGCACTTTTATATTTTAAAAAACATAAGTGATGGTAAGTCAAGAAAAACTTTTGACAATTTGACATTTTTTTGTAAATATTGTATAATTTTTAATATGTGGTGCATTATTCTAGTCGCATATATAGTATGAAGGTAGGGCTAAAAATCTACCAATTGTGCAAAGGCACTTTATATATTTTGCTTTTCTAGCCCAGAGAAGGGTGAGTATATAATTTTAGATTTAAGGAACGTTATAATGGCATATAACTAAACTCCTTTTATCGAGGCATAAAACGATACAAGCACATGTCGTGAGTGGTAATGTGGGATAGTTAATTTGAAAACATTATTGCAAAAGCGAATAAGTATTATTCCTATGGCGTTAGGGAAAACCTCTAGAGTGTCAACATCACAAAGATTAAGGTGCGGACTAAGTGGCAATCGAGTAATTAAAATGGTGACATTTAGTTATTTTCTATAAAAGAGAAATCGCCTTAGGGTAACCGAAGGATGGAAAATAGAGAAATTCAACTCGACCTAAGCCGTAAAATTAATTTGTGAGATACCACTTTTAATTTGAAGTATAAAGTTCTTCGGAACTTTTTTTGTATAGAAAGGGATATATTATGAAAAATAAATGGGTTTTACAAGTGTTTTTAATATCTTTTGTTTTATCTTTAGTATTTAGTGGATTATCTTCTTATTTAGCTGATTTTAATTTAATTATTATGTTAATTGTTTTGTTATTAGTAATAGCAATTGGTATTTTATTTGATATGATAGGTGTTGCGGTGTTAACGGCTAGTGAGGCACCTTTTCATGCTAAAAGTTCTAAAAAAATAAAGGGTGCTAAGATGACTTTGTGGATAATTAAAAATAGTACGAAAGTATCTAGTATATGTAATGATATAGTTGGGGATATTTGTGGAATTGTAAGTGGAACTTTAGGAGCTAGTTTAACTTTAATTTTAGTAGTTAAAGGAATGAACGCACTTCTTGCATCAATGTTAATAACTGCTTTGGTATCTTCTTTAACAATTGGAGGTAAAGCATTCTTTAAAACAATTGCAACTAAAAAAAGTGAGGATATTGTTTGGTTAGTAGGTAAAGCATTACATTTTGTACACAAATAAATTATTATTTGTTATAATGATTTTAGGAGTTTTTATGAAAAAGAGTGAGAAAAGATTTTATGGCATTATTATTAGTGCTTTAGCAATTATATTTTTAGGGTTAGGATTTTTTTATATTAATAAAAGTTTTAGTATTCCAGATGAAGAAGAACCACAAGAGGAAGTCGAAGTTAAGGAAGAACAAGAAGAAGTTTATAAGTTAACTTTAGGTATGGTAGGAGATGCTTTATATCATGGTGGAGCTTATAAAGATGGATTACAAAGTGATGGAACCTATAATTATGATCATCAATTAGCAGATGTCACATCAATTATATCAAGTTATGATTTAGCTTATTATAATCAAGAGTCGATTTTAGGAGGAGTTAGTTTAGGTTTATCTAGTTATCCTTGTTTTAATTCACCCCAAGAGGTAGGAGATGCATTTATTAAGGCTGGTTTTGATTTAGTAAGTCTTGCTAATAATCATACTATGGATAAGGGAGAGGCAGGTATTTTAAGTTCAGTTAGTTACTGGCGAAGTCAAAGTAATATTATGAGTGCGGGAAGTTATGATTCTTGGGAAGATAGAGCCAGAAGTCATATTGGGGAAAAGAATGGTATTACTTATGCTTTTTTAGCTTATACTTATGGAACAAATGGTATAAGTGTTCCTAAAGGAAAAGAATATTTAGTAAATGTTTGGGATGAGGAACAAGCAAAAGCCGATATTGAAAATGTAAGAGATTTGGTAGATGTAGTAATTGTTTCAATGCATTGGGGAGTTGAATATACACATATTCCAACTGATGAACAACGCGCTCAAGCCCAATATTTAGCAAGTTTAGGAGTAGATATTATAATTGGATCGCATCCACATGTTATTGAACCAATAGAGCATATTGGTAATACAGTAGTTATATATTCGTTAGGAAATTTTATTTCAGGACAAGATGGAGAAGCTAAAAGAATTGGCATGATTGCTTCTTTAGATATTACCAAAACCGTTAAGGGTGAAGATGTTAATATAGTTATTGACAATGTAAAAGGAGATTTGGTTTATACTTATCATGATAGCGGTTATAGAAATAACCGGATTATACCTTTTTATATGTTAACAGATGATTTGTTACCAAATTATAAAGAGATAAAAGAAGAATACGAAGCGATAATTAATAAAAATGATAAGTCAATATTAGTAGGAACACTTGGATAAAAGTGTTTTTTTTACATATTTTTATAAATTAGAAATATACTGATAATAAGGAAGTGATTTTAAATGAAAAAGAAGTCTTTATTCTTCTTATTTTTACCCATAGTTTTAGGTAGTATTGTCGGTTTTTTAATTAGTAATTTTATTGATTATGATATTCTTAATCTACCGGTGCTTGCTCCACCTAAGTTAGCATTTCCAATTATGTGGAGTATTATATATATTTTAATGGGTATTTCTTATTATATTTATAAAAAAGAAAATCCCGAGTTTTTAGTCGAGGATTTGTTATACTATATTCAGTTATTTGTTAATTTATTTTGGTCAATTATTTTCTTTATTTGGAAATTAAGATTTATAGCGATTATTTGGATCATTCTTTTAGATATTTTAGTAATATTACTTATTTATAATTTTTATAAAAGAAAAGCTATTTGTGCTTATTTAAATATACCTTATCTTTTATGGATAATTTTTGCTACATATTTAACCATTGGAATTTATGTTTTAAATTAACTTTCGGCTTTTTTTAAAATATAATCTTTAGTTTCTTCATAACTCATACCTAAAACAATACTAAATTCATTATATAAATATTTTTCAGCAAGATGAAAATAGTAGTTATCTTTATCACTAGCTTTTCGTTTATTAGCAACACGTTCTTTATTGCGTAGGTAAGTAGTTTTAATTATTCTAACATAATCTTCTAAATTATCACTATTTAATAATTCTTTATAAGTGTTTTCTAAGTTTTTATCTTTTAAGTCAAGAGTTTCTATTTGATTAAGTTTTGATATAATACGTTCTACTTCTTTTTTAGTTATTAAATCTCTTAAAAGTTTTTTATCAATATTAACAGGGACATCAACTTGTAAGGTTTCATCTTCAATAGGAACTAAATGATAGTAATCTAGTCCTTTAAAGTAATTTTTTTTGATTTGTGATATTTGACAAACCTCTTTGCGATATACGACATAACTTCCGACATCTCTCATACAAAATCCCTCTTTTCTATATATAATTATAACATTTTTTATTATTTTACGTAAGAAGTTAATTTACAAGGTAAAAAAATGTTTGACTAAATAATAATTAAAGATTTATAATGCTTGTTGAGATACACTTCACATGTTAGGTGTTTTTACCTCAGTCCGTTATTTTAATTTATTTTTTATCAATTTATTATTATAATCCGGAGGAGGTGGTCCTATGA
>CAYLQC010000038.1:0-5649 GCA_964385785.1 uncultured Muribaculaceae bacterium
ATTAATATTCACCAACAATCATGGTACATTTATTAGTAACATTAGATATAGTAGCAATTAAGTAACCACCATTTGCATTAACCCATTTGTATTTACTATTACTAGTACCTTTTTCGATTAAAGTACCCTCTGTACCAAATTTTTCTTGTAAATCTTCATAAGTTACATTTTCGCCATTTTTTAAAGAAGAACTTATTTCTTCATAATGAGAAAAATCAACATTAGCATTTTTAAGTAAATCGTTAGGTAAATCTATACTAATATCACAGTTACTTGTGAAAGTATAAAAAGTTGCTGTAATGCTTGCTGTTTCCGTTATATGCCAGATATAGGTTTCATAACCAGTACCATTACTTACAAATTCGCCCTCAATTTCTGTTAATTCGTTAATGTTATCTATTGTAGCATTATTATCTAATTCGTTTAGATAAGTAAGTACTACTAAGTCAGGGGACTCTTCTACAGTATCATTAGTTTCTTTAGAACAAGATACCCCAAACATAATTAAACATATTATTAATAGAGAATAAATTAATTTTTTAGACATTTTAAATCCTTCTTTCTTTTTTAAAAATCATTAGAATCAAGTATGATAGTTATTGGACCATCATTTAATAAATTTACTTGCATATCCTCCCCAAATATTCCTGTTTTAGTTGGAACATATTTATTTAGTAATTCGTTAAATAAATCATATAGTTTAGTAGCTTCACTACCATTTAATGCTTTAATATAAGAGGGACGATTACCTTTTTTAGTATCCGCATATAAAGTAAATTGACTTATTGATAAAATACTACCTTTAGTATCAATAATACTTTTATTCATAATACCATTTTCATCATCAAAAATACGTAGTTTAATTATTTTATTAACCATTTTTTCGATTATTTTTTCATTATCATTTTGCGTAAAACCAACTAGTAATAAAAAACCACTGGAAATTTCGGAGACTAGATTATTATTAACACTTACACTTGATTTTTTAACTCTTTGAACTACTACTTTCATTTTATCTTCCCTTCTATTACAAATGATAGACTATATAAACTATTTAAGAAATCGTCTAATTCAACTTTATTTTTAACTTTAATTGTTAAATTATATTTAGTATATTCTTGATTATTAGTTGTATTAAAAGAAATAACTTGAATATTTTTGGTTGTAGCTTTATTAATAATATCAGCAACATAGTTTTTATCATTTAGAGTTTTAACAACGATATCAGTATAGTATTCATTATCACTTGCTTCGTTCCATTCCACTTCAATAAGCCGATTTTTTTCATTAGTTATATTAGGACAGTTAATTTTATGGACAGTAATACCCTCACCTTTAGTAATATAACCAATTATTTTATCACCTTTTACGGGTTTACAGCATTTAGCTAAAGTAAGAAGTAAATCAGGACAGTTACTTACTATACAATCATGTTTATGTTCAATATTTTTTACATTTTTATTAGCAACTTTTTCAATTAAAGCATCAGTTACATTTTGTTTTTCTTCCGTAGTTAGACGAATTATATAGTTTGCTGTATAACGAAATGAACCAATAACAAAGTATACTTCATCAAAATCATTTAGTTTTAAGTCTTTTAAGAGTTTGTTTTGCTTTTCTTCGGTGAATACTTCAGAGAAAGTTTTATGTTGTTTTTTTAGTTCTTTTTCTAAGATATTTTTACCATTTTGAATATATTCGGTTCTATCTTGTTTACTAAAATAAGCTTTAATTTTACTTTTAGCACCACTAGTTTTTACAAAGTCTAACCATTCTTTACTAGGATTAGAGTTTTTATTAGTGTTAATTTTTACCGAGTCACCCTCTTTTAATTCATAAGATAAAGGGACTATTTCATCGTTTACAATGGCTCCAACGGTGGTATCTCCTACTTTAGAATGAATGCGATAGGCAAAGTCAATGGGTGTAGAACCTTTAGGAAGTTCAACTACATCACCTTTTGGGGTAAAGACATAGATAAGTTCTCCTAAAAAGTCAGTATTCATAGTACTAGCAAAATCTAAATCATTTTCCGTTTCTTGATAAGTTTCAATCATATTACGAAATATTTCGAGTTTTTGTTCCATCATACTTTGAATTTTTTTAGTGCCTTTTTCTTTATAAGACCAATGACTAGCAATACCTTTTTCGGCGATTTCATCCATTTCGGGGGTTCTTACTTGAATTTCAAAGATATTACCGTTTGTACCATAGACACCGGTATGAAGACTTTGATACATATTTTCTTTAGGCATAGCAATATAATCTTTAAAACGATTAGGTAAAGGATGGAATTTGGAATGAATTAAACCAATAGTTAAGTAGCAATCACTTTCTTTAGGAACGATTACTCTTAAAGCTAAGATATCATAGATATCACTCCATTTTTTACCTTTAGATAGTTTTTTATAGATACTATAAACACTTTTAACTCGACTTTTAATTTTAAAAGGTATACCATGTTCAATTAAGATATTAGAAATACTATCTTGCATATCTTCTAAGACACTTTCTAATTGTTTTGTACTTTGATGAAGTTTATTATTAATATCATTAAAGACATCAGGTTTTAAGTATTTTAAACATAAGTCTTCTAATTCACTTTTAATAGAATAGATACCTAAACGATGAGCAATCGGTATTAAAACATTCATAGTTTCATTAGCTTTTTTCTTTTGTTTTTCTGGGTTTACCGCCCAGATAGTTCGCATGTTGTGTAGCCGGTCAGCAAGTTTGATAAATAAGACACGAACGTCTAAGGCAAGACCTACTAAAACTTTTCTTAAGTAAATGGCTGATGATTCTTTATCATCGGGTAGTTCTAGTTTATTAATAGTACTTACACTTTTAACAATATCTAATAAGGTTTGGTCAAAATTTTCTAAAAATTCCTCTTCAGTAGTATCACCATTATTAAATACTTCATGAAGTAAAGCACCCATAAGAGTTACTTTATCAACGTTTAAATCACTTAAAATTAAAGCAACATGTAAAGGATGAGTAATAAATGGTTCTTTTGTTAAACGATATTTTCCTTCATGTTTTTGCAAAGCAAAAAGATAAGACTTTTTAATGTCTTCTAAATCACTCTCATTAAAGTTATCTTTAATTTTTTCGTATAAATCATTATAAGTTATGCTATTATTCATTTTGCTCCTTTTCTTTTAAACTAGCATATTCTAGTAATTCTTTTTCAGAAATACTTAGAATATCATTAACAATATCATATAAGGATAAATCACTTTTTTTATCCCATTTTAATTTACGAAGTGCTTTCCATAGTTCAGTCTCATCATAAAAGTATATTTTATGACGATTTAATTCATGAACTTTGGTTCTTAAGGCTGGTAAGACTTTTTTATATAAACTGGCTAAGGAGTTTATTTTTCCATTTTCCATATTATTTTCCTTTCACTTTCATATATTTATTATATAGCATTTTATTTAATTTTAAAAGGGGTCCTTATGAATAATAAATTTATTTCTTCGACGATGATATTAGTTTTAGGTGGTTTTATTACTAAGATATTTGGTTTTATTATTAAAATTGCTTATACCAGGGTTTTAACAGAGGAAGGTATTGGTTTATATGCTATTATTCAACCTACTTATTCTTTATTAATTACAATTGCAGTTATGGCTTTACCTTTAGCGATATCAAAACTTACCTCAGAGGGGAAAAATACCAAAAATTTAATTGCTTCATCAGTTGTTATTATTATATTAGTTAATATTTTTTTAATTACAGTAATGTTAGTATTAAGTAAGTATATAGCTTTTAATTTATTAAAAAATAGTGATACTTATTATATAATACTTGCTAGTACTTTAACTCTACCTTTTATTAGTATTTCGAGTATTATTAAAGGGTATTTTTTAGGGAAACAGAAAATGATACCGATTATTATTGCAAATTTCGGAGAACAAGTTATAAGGTTATTATTAATTGTTTTAGTCCTACCCTACTTTATAAAGTTAGGTTTAGTTATGGGAGTAAGTGTTTTTATTCTTTTTAATATTATAAGTGAGATATCTTCAATTTTAATATTTTTACTTTTTATGCAAAGAAAAACTTTAATAAAAGTAAAAGAGTTAAAACCTGATCTTAAGTCAATAAAAGAAGTTTTAAGTGTGAGTATTCCCACCGTTTCTTCTCGTTTTATTGGTAATATTGGTTTCTTTTTAGAACCGATTATTTTAATTAATGTTTTAATTCTAGTAGGTTATACAAGTGATTATATTACTTTAGAATATGGCGTGTATAATAATTATACAATTGGTCTTTTATCAGCACCATCTTTTTTAGTTGGAGCATTATCTTCTTCTTTAATTCCGGAAATTAGCAAGTTTTTTAGTAAAGGAAATATTAAAATGGTTAAGAAAAGATTTTTAGAAGCGATTTTCTTTTCTTTTGTTTTAGGAATTTTTTTAACGTTATTTATTTATCTATATCGTAATCAGTTATTAAATATTTTATATCATAGTAATAAGGGTGCTGATTATATAAAAGTTTTATCTTTAGTATTTCCGTTATTTTATTTAGAAAGTCCGATAATTAGTACTTTACAAGCTTTAGGAAAGTCTGGATATACTATGAGGGTTACTTTAATTGGCGTTGTAATTAAAAATATCGTTCTTGCTATAACCTCATTATTTAGAATTGGGATATATAGTTTAGTAATTGCCGAAATGGTAAATATTATAATTGTAGTTGGCGCCAATATATTAAAAATTAAAAAATTGTTGTTTTAAAATTCTTTTTTTCTCTTTAGCAATTAAATTAAATTTAGTAAGAATATTTTGTTTTTTAATTATTTTCTTTTCTTTTTTTAGAAGAGTTTTTCTTAGTTTTTTCGTTTCTTTTTTAAAAGATGGCAAATTACTTAGTTCAGGATCAAGGATAAGCGTTTGACTTTCAATATCTTGAAGTAAGTTTTGATTATATAAAGTTGTTTCTAGGTCGGCGTTTAAGGCATCAAGACCATTTTCATAAGGCATTTGCTCAGTACTAGGCATAAGGTTTTGATTTTTAATTAAAGAGATATAAGAAAGTAAGTAATGTTTAGTAAATATACTACCAACTAAATTACGAAAATAACAATTTTTTAAAAATGGCAATGATAATAAAAATGATAGACTTAAAACTTTATTGGCTTTTTTTAAATTATTTATAAGAATGGTTCTTTTTAGTTTTTGGTCGGGAGTCTTATTTAGTAAGTTTTGATTATTTTGGTATTCGGTATTTATATTAGTAATTTCTAAAGTGGTTTGTAATTTTTCTTCAGAAGTTATTTGCCAATCTAAATCTTGTTTTTCTTTATTTATAGTTTTTTCTTTATCTAAATTTAATTTTTCCTGGATATTTAATAGTTTGTTTTCATATTTAACGATATTAGGATTACTTTGATTGGTAGTTTTTAATTTAGCAATTTCTTTTTGTAAAGTAGCAATTTCGATATTTAGATTATCATAATCTTTATTTTCTAATTCGGTTTCTTTAGTTAATAAATCAAGTTTTAAATATAAATTAGTAATTTTTTGCGATATTAATGGGTATACTTCATTAATTATTTCTTTTTCTTCTTTTTTAAGGTTTTGAATTTCTTCTTTATTTTTTTCTTTTTTAATATCATCTTTTTTAATATTTTC
>CAYLQC010000039.1:0-5616 GCA_964385785.1 uncultured Muribaculaceae bacterium
TTTATGTTATATTTTATAATAGAAATGAGAGTGAAATATGAAAAATGTAATAGATGCTAATAAAATGTGTTCTAATATGGCTTATTTATTTAGTGAAGTAGCTAGTATTTATCCTATAACTCCATCAAGTCCAATGGCTTCTAATTTTGATTATTTAAACCATACTGATAAAAAAAATTTATTTAATGAACATGTAGAATTAATCGAAATGCAAAGTGAGGCGGGAGCATCTGGAGCTATGCACGGAGCTTTAATAAGTGGTTCTCTTGCTACAACTTTTACAGCTAGTCAAGGTCTTTTACTAATGATACCTAATATGTATAAAATGGCTGGCGAAATGTTACCAGGAGTTATCCATGTTGCCAGTCGAACTGTTGCTACTCATGCTTTAAGTATCTTTGGTGATCATAGTGATATCTACGCTGTTCGTTCCACAGGTTTTTGTATGCTTGCTTCTTCTAATATTGATGATGTCTTAGTTAATACTTGTGTTAGTCATTTATCAAGTATTAAAGGTTCCTTACCATTCTTACATTTCTTTGATGGTTTTAGAACAAGTCATGAACTTCATTCTGTCAATGTTTATAATGATGAAGATTTTTTAAAACTTGTTGATTATGATAAAATAAATGAATTTAAAAAAAGAATGTTAAACGTTGATAAATCAATTCAAAAAGGCATGTCTAGTAATGAAGATATCTATTTTCAAACCGTTGAAGCAAGAAACACAGTTTATAATGAAATGCCATCTATTGTTTTAGATTACATGAAAAAAGTAAATAAAATATGTAATACTAACGTCTTACCATTTAATTATTATGGTGCAAAAGATGCCGAGTCAATAATTATCGCAATGGGTAGTGTTGTTGATACCATTAAATTAGTAGTAGACGAAGAAATAAAAAAAGGAAAAAAGATTGGTGTAGTAGAAGTCCATTTATATCGTCCATTTAGTCAAGAACTATTAAAAAGTGTTATACCTAAAACCGTCAAAAAAGTAGCAGTTTTAGATATGACTAAAGAATCAGGTAGTACTGGCGAGCCATTATATTTAGATGTTGTAGCATCTTTAAGTGATGAAGATATCCAAGTTGTTGGAGGTCGTTATGGCTTATCTAGTAAAAACACGACACCTGCTGATATTTACAGTGTCTTTAAAATGCTTGATAATAATTTACAAAATGACTTTACAATAAGTATAGTTGATAATGTAACTAGTTTAAGTTTACCAAAATATAATTATAAAATAGAACTAGATGCTAAAGAAATATTAATATATGGTTTTGGTAGTGATGGTATGGTAAGTGCTAGTAAAGAAATACTAAGCCTTGCATCAACTAAACTAAATTACTTTGTCGACGGTTATTTTGAATATGATTCTAAAAAAAGTGGGGGAGTAACCGTTAGTAATTTAAGACTTAAAAATCAAGAATTTAAAGCACCATATTATATAACTAACCCATCCTTAGTAGTTGTAACTAAAGATGAATACTTTAAAACTTTTGATATAATTAAAAATATTAAACCAAATGGTAAACTATTAATTAATACAACAAATACTTTAGAATTACAAGAAAAAATAAATAAAGAAGATAAAGAATATCTTATCGATAATAATATTCAAGTCTTAGTTATTAATGCTAGTAAAATAGCTGATTCTTCCGGTATAAAAGGTAAAATTAATAAAATAATGGAAGTAATTATATTAAAACTTTTAGGAGTTGAAAACCCTATCGATTTAGTAAGTAGTGAAATTGAAAGAACTTTTAAAAATAAAGGTGAAGAAATAATTGCTAATAATAAAAAAGCTATAATTAGTGCTTTAGATAACTTAGAAGAATTAAAATTAACAAAAGAGGGTATAGAAAAAGTTATACCTAATGATACCTTAACTAAAATTATGCATCGTCAAGGTTATGAAGTAACGGTACGTGATGCCCTAGATTTTAAAGATGGAACTTTCCAAGGTGGTACCTCAAAACTTGAAAAAAGAAAAATAAGTGACAATGTTGCTAAATGGTTACCAGAAAATTGTATTGAATGTGGACGTTGTAGTTTTGTCTGTCCTCATGCTGTTATTCGTTCCTTTAAAATTAAAGATAAAAATATTGGTAAACCAATGCTTGGTAATAATGAATATAACTATTTAGTTAGTATTAGTGAAGCTGATTGTACTGGATGTGGTTTGTGTGTTAGTGTTTGTCCTGGTTTAAAAGGAGAAAAAGCTTTAAAACTAGGTAAATATGATGTATTTAAACAAAAAATAAGTGATTACTACTTTAATAACTATGAAAACCCCGAAAGTGAAAATCGTAATACCGTTAAAGATTTAAGTTTTGTAAAACCTTACTTTGAATTTCCTGGTTCTTGTGCTGGTTGTGGCGAATCTGGTTATATAAAATTACTTACTCAAATATTTGGTAAAAAACTAATAATTGCTAATGCTACTGGTTGTTCTTCAATTTATGGTGGAAGTATCCCCTCAACACCTTATACTATACCTTGGGCCAATTCCTTATTTGAAGATAATGCCGAATTTGCCCTAGGTATGCACTTATCATATAAACAAATGCGTAATCGTCTAGAACATACAATAAGAAACTCCTTAGATTCAGTAGATAACAATGTTAAAGAAAAACTAGAATGTTGGTTAGAAAATAAAGAAGACTTTAATATAACCTATAATTTAAAACATGAATTAGAAAATTTAAAATTACCAAAAGAAATAATGGATTTAATCGACTATATTCCTTCCCGTTGCGTTTGGGCAATTGGTGGTGATGGTTGGGCTTATGATATTGGTTTTTCGGGTATTGATCATGTCTTATCAAGTGGCGAAAATATTAAAATTTTAGTTCTAGATACTGAAGTTTATTCTAATACTGGTGGTCAAATGAGTAAATCAAGTCGTTTAGGTCAAGTTGCTGAATTTGCTGATTTTGGTAAAAGAACCTATAAAAAAGATTTATTTAAAATTGCTATGAGTTATCCTAATTGTTATGTCGGAAGTATTTGCCTAGGAGCTGATTTTGAACAAACTATCAAAACAATGAAAGAAGCCGAAAGCCATAACGGACCTGCCATAATTATTGCTTACTGTCCTTGTGTTGAACATGGTATAAAAGGAGGTTTGTCTTGTACTATTAATGAAGAAAAACTTGCTGTCGATGTTGGTTATCAATTACTAATGCGTTATAACCCTAGTGTTGATAAACTTTATTTAGATAGTAAAGAACCAAACTTTGAAGATTACGAAAAATTTTTAAATAATGAAAATCGCTACTATGCTTTAAAAATTAAAGATCAAGACTTAGCCAAAGAATTACTAGAAATAAATAAACAAAATGCTATTAAAAGATATCAAGAATACAAAGAAAAAAGTACTAAGAGTTAATTTAGTACTTTTCTAATTCCACAATCGAAGTTACCACAAGTGGTAACTTCTTAAAAGAATAAAAAGGGGTTGACTAGTGTGATACTAGCACCAATTCGCTCTTTAGTGAATTGGTGATTTATATCCTAATCGAAAAGTAAGACTTTGTCAACAATTTTTTACATTTTTTTGCAATTTTTTTTAATTAAAAATAAACACTATACATTTGTTCAATTATTTGCTAAAATAAATTTATAAATAAAAGGAGTTTTTTTAATGGAACTACAAGATATTAAAGGAGTAGGTACTAAAACCATTTCCTTATTAAATAAATTAAATATTTATAATGTTGAAGACTTAGTAACTTATTATCCCTATCGTTATAATGTCTATAAACCAATAGATTTAAGAGATTATAAAGATAATGATATAGTAAGTATTAATGCTACCATTTCTTCTGTACCTAAAATAATTTATGTTAAAAGTAATTTAAGTATTTTATCCTTTAAAGCTTTAACTAGTGGTATTTTAATAAACGTTTTAATCTTTAATCGTTCTTATTTAAATCAACATTTAAAAGTCGGTGGTAGCATTTGTCTAACCGGCAAATATGATAAAAAAAAGAATACTTTCACTGTAAATGATCTAAAACTTTTCTGGCTTAAAAAACCTTTAATCGAACCAGTTTACCATACCATAAAAGGTTTAAAAAGTTATAACTTAAAAAAATATATAACGGAAGTCTTAAATAAAAATGATACTTATACTGACTATATACCCACTTTTTATCAAAATAAATATAATTTTTTATCAAAAAAAGATGCTATTTTAGAAATTCATAAACCAACTGATATCAATAAAATAAAACAAGCTAAATTAAGATTAATATATGAAGAATTTTTTATCTTTATGTTAAAAATAAATTTCTTAAAAATGAAAAATAATCAAATAAAAGGTATCAAAAAAGAATTTAATCAAGCAAAACTAAATGAATTTATTAACAGTTTACCTTTTTCTCTAACCGAAGATCAAAATAAAGCCGTCCAAGATTGTTTAAAAGACTTACAAAGTGATAAAAGAATGAATCGTCTTTTACAAGGTGATGTTGGTAGTGGTAAAACCATTGTTGCCACAATCATTATGTATGCTAACGTTTTAAGTGGTTATCAAAGTGCTTTAATGGCTCCCACAGAAATACTAGCTATGCAACACTATGAAACAATCAAAAAACAATTGGCACCGTTTAATATTAAAGTAGGTATTTTAATTGGTAGTCAAAAAAAGAAAGAACATAACGAAATAGTAAATAAATTACAAAATGGTGATATTGATATCTTAATAGGTACTCATGCTTTAATAAGTGATGATGTAACATTTAAAAACTTAGGCTTAGTAATAACTGATGAACAACATCGTTTCGGTGTAAATCAACGAAGTAACTTACAAAATAAAGGAATTAAACCCGATATTATATATATGAGTGCTACACCAATTCCTAGAACTTATGCTTTAACTATTTATCAAGATATGGATACCTCTATTATTAAAACTAAACCAATAGGTAGAAAACCCACAAAAACCTATGTAAAAAAAGAAAGTGAATTAAAAAGTGTTTTACAAGCTATTCTAGAAGAAATAAAAAAAGGTAATCAAGTTTATGTTGTAGCTCCAGCTATATCAGAAAACGATACACGTAATGTAAGTGATGTAAATAGTTTAAAAGCAAAATTTGATAAAGCTTTTTTAGGTAAAGTAAGTATTGGTATTTTACATGGTAGTCTTTCTAAAAAAGAAAAAGAAAGCGTTATGAATGATTTTAAAAATGGTTTAATAAAAATATTAATTGCTACTACTGTAATAGAAGTAGGAGTAGATGTTAAAAATGCTACAACTATAGTTATATTTAATGCTGAAATGTTTGGTTTAGCAACTCTTCACCAATTAAGAGGTAGAGTAGGTCGAAATGAACTAGACTCTTACTGTTATTTAATTAGTAACTATGATAAAGAAAGACTTAAAGTTTTAGAAGAAAGTAATGATGGTTTTTATATAAGTGAGCAAGACTTTTTAATGCGTAGAGAAGGGGACCTTTTTGGTACTAAACAAAGTGGTGATATGGTTTTTGCTCTTGCTGATTTAAGAAAAGATTTCAAAATATTACTCCAAGCTAAAAATGATAGTGGGGAATTTTTACAAGAAAATAACTTACAAAATACCCAATATCAAAGTATTTTAGAAAGTAT
>CAYLQC010000040.1:0-3970 GCA_964385785.1 uncultured Muribaculaceae bacterium
ATGCTAAAACAAATTAATTAAAAAACCTAATTTCAATTGAGACTAGGTTTTTTTTAGAACATTTTAAGGTTTTAATGCTGTAATAGGAACGATATAAGTATTTTTATCTTTATCGTAAGCTATGCCTTGAGCATTACCAACAATTACGCACATAAATTTTGGCTTTTTACTAACTCCGTTATAAAATCTTTCTAAACTTTTTAAGGCTTCATCAATTTTATTGTAACCGAGTTTTATTTCAAATGCTGCGTATTCACCATCGGAGAATTCCATTATAGCATCAACTTCATCACCAGTTGAATTATCTCTAAAATGATATAATTCGGCATCTAGAAAGTCAGCATATATTTTTAAATCTCTGGTTACTAAAGATTCAAACATAAAGCCAAAAGTTTTTAAGTCAGACATTAATTTAGCAACGTTTAGATTTAGACAAGCACAAGAAAGTGAGGGGTCAACAAGATGTCTTTTAGGAGATTTTCCTACTCTTTTTGAAGATCGATAGTTGATACTATATGCTGGTTCATTTTGAATAATATGCAATCTATCTAAAACATCAAGGTAATCAGCCAAAGTTATTTTATTAGCAATACTTTCTTTATTTTCCATCATATCACTCATAATAGTGTTATTACTAACAATGGTTGATTCATTTCTAGCTAAACTTTTAAGTAACATAAGCATTTTATTTCTATCTCTTATTTTATCTTCTTCGTTCATATCAGTATCTAGTAATGATTCAATATATGATTTAGGAATTAAATTTACTTTATCTTCTGGGACATTAATGTTTTCTGGCCACCCACCGCGGACGATATATTTAGCTATATCTTTTATATCAGTCTTTTTCAAAGCAAGTGATTTTTGAGTTTGATTTAGCATATCGGTAATTGAGGCTTGGCCGGTAGAATCACCAGATTCATAAAGTGACATGGTATACATATTTATTTTAGCTATTCTGCCTGCTCCAGAGTGTTTTATTTTTTGTTTATTTTTTTTATTAAGAGTAGTAGAACCAGTTAGAATAAAGTTACCTTTGCGATTTCTTTTATCTACTTCTCTTCGGGTAGCATCCCAAATTTGAGGAACTAGGTGCCACTCGTCAATTAATTCGGGGAGTTCTTCTTCATTAGTAAAAAAAGCCGAATTAACATCAAATTCTATTTGTTCTCTAGTATTTTCATCATCTAAAGATATAATACTTTTAGAATGTTGTTTAGCAGTTTCCGTTTTACCACACCATTTTGGCCCCTCAATACATATAGCTCCAATTACGCTTAAATAATCTTCAATTTTTTTATCGACAAGTCTAGGTATGTATTTTTTTTCATTCATTATATTATAAGTCCTCCTTAATATATTAATAATAGCATAAAAATATATATAGCGCAATTATTAATATACCATTTTCCGCGATTTTACTATACCATTTTCCGCAAGTTTAATATACCACTTCTTAATAATTAAATAAATTATTGTTGTTGTTTTAGACTATTTATGATATAAGTATAACGAATGGAGATAAAATATGGCTTTAAATGAAAAAAAATTAATAAATAAAGATATTGTAGGTATTATTGATAAATATATTGCAGTTGTAAAAGAAAATTATGATGTAAAAACAATAATCTTATTTGGTTCTTATGCTAAAGGTACACAACACGAAGATAGTGATATTGATATTGCCGTGGTTACTGATGATATAAAAACCAATATGTTTGATGAATCAGTTAATTTAATGAAATTAAGAAAAGGGATAGATTATAGAATTGAACCACATATTATAACAGCTCACGATTATGAAAATAATGAGACATCTTTTGTTGTAGAAGTAAAAAATACCGGAATAAAGATAGCATAATATAATTTATTTTTTAATTTATTTATTATATAATAGATATAAGAAAGGATGAGTATTAATGTTATCAGTTATCGATGCCGTTATTATATTATTTTTATTACTGGGAGCAGTTTTAGGTTTTAAGAAAGGTTTTATTAAAAGTATTGTTACTTTAGTAGGAACTATTTTAGTTATAGTTTTATCATTTGCTTTAAAAGATTCTTTAGCATTATTTTTAATGAATAGGTTACCATTTTTTGATGTAGGTATAGAATCATTAAATATATTAATTTATCAAGGAATAGCTTTTCTTTTAATATTTTTAGTTTTAACTATTTTATTAAAAATAATTATTAAGATATCAGGAATTATTGAAAATTTATTAAAGTTTACCATAATATTAAGTATTCCATCTAAAATTCTAGGAGCTATTCTTGGTTTTATTGAAATGTATGTTTTTATATTTATTATTTTATATGCTTTATCAATATTTAATGTTAATAGTACTTTAATTATTGAAAGTAAACTTGCTAATAGTATTTTAAGTAATACACCACTTATTTCAAGTGTTTTAGAAGATAGTTATAATGCTACGAAAGAACTTATTACTTTAAATGTTGATAGTCATTTAGATAGTGATACTTTAAATAATAAGGGAATTGAAATATTAAAGAAATATAATATTATTTCCGAAGAAGAAATTGAAGATTTAGTAAGTCAAGGGAAGTTAAGTAATGATTAGACATTTAGAAGAAAAAGAAAATATTTTAGATATTGTTAGTAAGGGAATATGGATAGTTGATTTTTATGCTGATTGGTGTGGACCTTGTAAAATGATGTCAAGTGTTTTAGAAGAGATGAATGATGTTAATGTTATTAAGGTTAATACCGATAGTAATTTAGAGTTAGCTAGAAGTTATGGGATTATGAGTATTCCGACATTGATATTTTATAAAGATGGTAATTTAGTTAGAAAAGAAATAGGTTTTCAAAGTGAAGAACAAATTAGAAAAATTTTAGATAGTTTGTAATGTAAACATTATATGTAAAATTTAAGTAAACAAAAGTAAAAACAAAGTAAAATTATTTATAACTTTGTTTTTTTTTGCTATATTAATATTAAGAATAATAAGGAGTGATTATTGTGGAGGCACCAAAAGTTTTAAGCCATATAAAACCAGCCCATATTGCTTGTGGAAAGGAGGATATTGCGCCTTTGGTTATTATGCCAGGGGATCCGTTACGGGCGAAATATATAGCAGAAAATTTCTTGAGTGATGCAAAACTTGTAAGTGATACGAGAGGGATGTTTTTATATACCGGATTTTATAAAAATGTTAGAGTTTCGGTTATGGGTTCAGGTATGGGAATGCCTAGTATGAGTATTTATGCTTTTGAATTATTTTATTTCTTTGGGGTAGAAAAGATAATTCGGGTAGGAACTTGTGGAGGTTTAGTACCAGAATTAAAAGTACCAGATTTAATTTTAGCTGATAGTAGTTATAATGAGGGTAATTTTGCTTATTCTTATAATGGTGATTTAACACATTTAGTTTATCCTAGTAAAGAATTAAATGATTTAATTTTGAATACCGCAAAAGAACTTAATCTAGAAATTTATAAAGGTACAGTTATGAGTACGGAACAATTTGGTTTTTATAGTGATAATGAACATGTTTTAGCAAGAATTCCTAAAAATATTAAAGTAATAGGGGAGGAAATGGAATCTTTTGCATTATTTCATATTGCTGATTCTTTTCACAAACAAGCCTCTTGTATTTTAACAGTAGTCGATAGTAAATATAGTTTAGAGTTTATGTCACAGGAAGATAGAGAAAAATCTTTAAATGATTCGATTACTTTAGCCTTAGAATCAATAATTAAATAGTCATATAAATTATGATTATTTTTTTTAATAATCAATTTATTCTTACTTTTTTGGTAAGAATAAAGTAATTATCTTTAATTTATTATATTATATATATAAAAAAACAAATCTATTCCGTGAGATTTTAGCTTTTCAATCCGTGAGATTTTTACTTTTTAACCCGTGAGATTTTAAAAAATATAGTAGTATTATAAATTAATTATCTTTTTAATATCTTCATCTCTCAAGATATTTTGATTTTT
>CAYLQC010000040.1:3980-5462 GCA_964385785.1 uncultured Muribaculaceae bacterium
GAATAAAGTAATTATCTTTAATTTATTATATTAAAAAAAGAAAGTTTAATTTCTTTTTCATTAATTTTTTAAAGAAGTAATAGGTATAACATAGACACCATCACTTCTTATATAGGCGGCATTTGTCATACCGCAAATAACACATAAAACAGATGGAGCTTTACCATTTTCTTCTTTAATAGAATTTTTAATATTTATTAAAGACTCGGCAGCAGAATCGATTTGTTTAACACCTAGTTTTATTTCAAAAGCACACCATGAACCATCTTCAAGTTCAATAACTTGGTCAATTTCACGATTTGAATAATCTTGATAATGATAGCATTTTGCTCCAAATGAATCAGCATAGATTTTTAAATCTCTTTCAACCATTGCCTCAAATAATAAACCGAATGTTTCTAAATCTTCAATCATTTTTTCAACAGTTAGATTTAGTAAAGCACAAGCAATAGAAGGGTCAACAAAATGTCTTTTTTCAGTTTGTTTTACTCTAATGCGTGAGCGAATATTTGTAGAAAATGGTTCATCATTATCTAATAAAAACAATTTATCAAAAGCATTTAAATAAGATGCAACTGTGTCTATATCTATATCTTCATTATCTTTTTCTTTAATATCATTTTTTAAGGTAGAGTTAGTAACAGTTGTGCTTTCATTTCTAGCTAAAGACTTTAATAATAATTTAACTTTATGTTTATCGCGATTAACACCATCTAATCTATATAAATCATCATCAATTATTATATTAAGATATTCATTAATTATTTTTTGAGATTCTTCGGGAGTGTAATTTAAATTACCTGGCCATCCACCGCGTATAATAAGACTTGCTAAATTTCTTAATGATACTTCTTCTGTAGCTTTAGATATTTTTTTATTATTACAAATATTTTTAAGTGATATTTCACCGGTTGAATCATTAGATTCGTATAAAGACATTGTTTTTAATTTAATTTTACCAAATCTTCCGGCGCCACTATGAGAAATTCCAGTTCTATTTGGAGTAGAGGAGCCGGTTAAGATATATTGTCCTTTTAAACCAGTTTTATCTATATCATATCTTATTTCGTCCCAAAGGTTTGTTGCCTCTTGCCATTCGTCAATAAGTTTAGGTTTTTCGCCTTCTAAAATAATATCGGGTGATATTTTAGCGAGTTCTACAGTATTATCTTTTTCTCCTGTTTTTTTATAAAGTAGGCTTTCACTTTTGGCGTGATATCTTCCTGTCCAAGTTTTACCACAATATTTTGGTCCTTCGATACATATAGCTCCAAATAATTTTAAATATTCTTTTATTTTTTCATCAGCAATTCGTTGTTTATAATTTTTAATTTCCATAAATTTTTTTCTCCTATTCAATATATATAATATATTATATATTATATATATTGAAAAAGCAAATTTATTCCGTGATATTTTGACTTTCCAATCCGTGGCATTTCAATTTTTCGATCCGTGATATTTTGACTTTTCAACCCGTGA
>CAYLQC010000041.1:0-5381 GCA_964385785.1 uncultured Muribaculaceae bacterium
AAAGTCATAGTTAGGTCCTAAGATTTCTTTTAATAATAATAGATAAATACGATTATTATTATCATAATTATGATCTTTTTGGAGTTTGATATTTTCTATTAAATATTGGTAAGCTAATTTATATTTACCATTTTGAGTAGCATTAATAAATGATTTAAAAAACATATGCATTTGTTTATTATTTTCGATTTTGGGGTTAGTTTTTTGATAAATACCCTTACTCACTTTTTTTAAATAATTTTCTTGAGTCAGTTTTTTAATATAGTAATCATTTAAACCAAGACTCTTTAATTCTTTAGTACTAATAATACTATCGTTTTTTAGTTTAGGAAGTATTTTTTCAACATCTATCATATTTTGCCTCATTTCTTTATTAGATATTTTAGCAAATTATTTAAAAAAAGAAAAGAACCGTTAATTGGTTCTTATTACTTCTAGCGACTTTGTTCGTTACGACTGGAAGATTTTTTGTTGTTACTTCTAGAATTTTCTTGTTTTTGATTATTTTGTCTATTATTTCTAGAACTTCTAGAGTTTTTAGAATTACGATTACAACTTTTTTCCATATTTTTACCTCCCATTAGTATTATGGACTTTAAATGCTAGTTAATGCATAAATTGTAATGGTGATTAAATGGAAATATTTGGACCATTGTTAATTTCTACCATTTGTGGTTTATCTACTACTTTAGGTTCTTTAATAATTTTAATTAAAATTAAAGAAAGTAATATTAAACGATTTATTACATTCTGTTTAAGTTTTTCAATTGCAATTATGATAGGAATTAGTATTATTGATTTAATTCCTAATTCGTTATTTAGTTTAATTAAAAATAATTTAAAAATTGGAATAATTTTAGCAATACTGGCCTTTTTAGGAGGAGTTATTTTAATTAAAATAGTTAGTTTTTTTATTAATAAACAAAGTGATACTTCTTTATATAGATTAGGGATACTTAATATGATTGCTTTAATGCTGCATAATTTTCCCGAGGGAATAGCCACTTTTTTAAGTTCTTATCAGGATATTAATTTAGGGTTAAAGTTAGGTATGGCTATTATGTTACATAATATACCGGAAGGAATTAGTATTGCTGTACCAATTTATTATGCTACTAAAGTTAAGTTTAAAGCGATAAAAGAAGCAACGATTTCCGGGCTTGCTGAACCAATGGGTGCCTTACTTGCCTTTTTAGTTTTAAAAAATTTTATTACGGATGATTTTATAAGTATTATTTTATTAATTGTAGCGGGGATAATGATTACAATATCAATTGAAGAGATATACCCACATATTGCTAAATATAAGGAGCGTAAGTATTTTATTTTAGGTTTTATTATTGGTTTAATTATAATAGTTATTAATCATTATTTTTTTTAGTAGCTCTTGGGTGATTTTCATAGTCAAGTTTTAGTTTTTCATTAATGATATGAGTATAAATTTCGGTAGTTGCTATATCACTATGACCTAGTAATTCTTGAATTATACGTAAGTCAGCACCTTGTTTTAATAGATGGGTTGCATAAGAATGTCTTAAGGTATGAGGACTTATTTCTTTATTTATATTTTGGGTTTCGGCAAGTTTTTTAATGATTTTAAAACAACTTTGGCGAGATATTTTAGTACCATTTTTATTTAAAAAAACGTAATCAGTTATTTTTTGATGGATAAAAAATGAACGATATTCTTCTATATAAATTTTTAAGTAATTTAAAGCATTTGTATTTATTGGGGCTAAACGTTCTTTATTACCTTTACCATATATTCTTAAGAGACATTCGTTAAAATCAATTTGATTTAGTTTTAAATTAACTAATTCACTTATTCTTAAGCCAGTAGCATATAAGACTTCTAATATAGCTTTATTACGATAATCAAAAGCATTATTAAGGGGGAAATTAAGAAGTTTTTCTATTTCATCTTCATTTAGATAATCAGGAATTCTTTTAGGTATTTTAATACTGGTAATAGTAATGGTAGGATCGTTTTTAATTAATTCTTCATCAGTTAAGAATTTAAAAAATGATTTTATAACAGTTAGATAATGGGCTTTGCTACCACTAGCCATACAACTATTAAATTTAAGATATGATTCAATATCTTTATTAGTTACATCAGGAATTTTTTTACCATTTAAGAATATTTCAAAACGTTTTAAATTGTCTTGATAAGAAGATATAGTATTTTTAGATAATCTTCTTTCAAATTGTAAATAATCTAAATATTTAGCATAGTATTCTTTATTTTCCATAAGTATCACTAAGTTTATTATACATCATTTATCTATTTGTTTCTAGGTTGTTTTAATGCTATAATAAGTAAAGGTGGTTTTATTTATGGAATTATTAGCTAATGTAATGCGACCTAAAAAGTTAGATGAGATAATTGGTCAAACTCATTTAATTGGGGAAGGTAAAATTTTATCTAATATGGTTAAAAATAAAAAGATTTTTTCGATGATTTTATATGGTAAACCAGGAACTGGCAAAACAAGTATTGCAAATGCAATGGTTTCGGAATTAGGGGTAAAACATCGGTTTTTAAATGCAACGATTAATAATAAAAGTGATTTTGATGTCGTTATTGAAGAAGCCAAAATGGAAGGCGAAATGATTTTAATTATCGATGAAATTCATCGGATGAACAAAGATAAGCAAGATCTTTTACTTCCACATATAGAAAGTGGTTTAATTATCTTAATTGGTCTTACTACTGCTAATCCCTATCATAAAATTAACCCCGCAATTAGAAGTCGCGTGCAAATATTTGAGTTACACGAACTTTCTAAAGAAGAGATTATAATAGGTATAAAAAGAGCAATTAAAAAAATTGGCGATATTGATGTAGGGGATGATGCAATAGACTTTATGGCAACGGTTTCTTCAGGAGATTTTCGAAGTGCCTTAAATTTATTAGATGTTGCTATAGCTAGTTCTAATAATAGGAAAATAACACTTGATTTGGTAAAACAAATTAATAGTAAACCAGTTTTTTTCCATGATAAAAATGAAGATGGTCATTATGATGTTTTAAGTGCTTTTCAAAAATCAATTAGAGGAAGTGATGTTGATGCCTCCCTTCACTACTTAGCAAGACTTTTAGAGGCCGGAGATTTAGATAGTATATATCGGCGTATGAGTGTTATTGTTTATGAAGATATCGGCCTTGCTAATCCAGGAATGGGACCAAAGGTTCATGCGGCGATTGAGGCATCCGAATTAGTTGGTTTACCAGAGGCGGTGATTCCTTTAGGAGTTGTAGTTATTGAACTTGCCCTATCTCCTAAAAGTAATAGCGGTAATTTGGCCATTAAAGCGGCGTTAAACGATATAAGAATGGGTAATACAGGGAATGTTCCTAATCATATTAAAACAACGAGTACAACTTATAAATTCCCCCATGATTATCCAAAAGATTGGGTTTATCAGGAGTATTTACCAGAAAATTTAAAAGGGCGAAAATATTATAAAATGAAAAATAATAAATATGAAGAAAGTTTAAATCGTATATACAATGAAATGAAAGGTGGAAAAGATTAATGAAAATAGGTATTATTGGATGTGGCGCGTATAGCATTGGAGTTGCTTGTTTACTGGCTAAAAAAACTGATAATGAGATTATGATATGGAGTGAGTCAGCAGACGTTTTAAAAGAATTTAATGAGACAAAAAAGTTAGATAGTATTTTAAAAGATATTAAAATACCTAAAAATATTAAATTAACTAATTCTTATAAGAGTGTATTAGAAAATAAGGATATTGTTTTTTTAATGACGGGGGTTAAGTTTATTAAAAATGTATGTTTAGATATTAAAAGTATTATATCTAAAAAAGTACCAATTGTTATTGGTACAAAAGGAGTATATGAAGATAAAAAGTTTGTCTATCAAGTAGTAAAAAAATATTTAAAAAATGATTTAGCAATTTTAAGTGGACCAACGTTTGCTTCTTCCCTTGCTCAATTTGAGCCGGTGGGATTTTTGGTTGGTACGAAGTCTAAGCATTTAGAAAAGGTAATCAATAATCTATTTATTAAAACTAATTTAAAGTTAGAATTTAGTAAAGATTTAAAAGGTATTTCTTTATGTAGTAGTCTTAAAAATGTTTATGCTATAGGTAGTGGTATTTTATCAGGAGTGGGATATCATGATAGTACAATGGGTTTATATATAACAGAAGTTTATCAGGAGTTAGAAAATATCTTATATCATAATAATTCGAAAGAAGAAACTTTAAATAGTTTAGGGGGTTTAGGAGACTTAGTAGCAACATGCATAAGTACGCAAAGTAGGAATTTTAATTACGGTAAGTTACTAGCTAGTAAGAATTTAAAAAAACGTGAGGAATATTTAAAAAAGAATACGGTTGAGGGTTATCTTACTTTAGAGTTTGTTAATAGTAAATTAAAAAAATATCCAATTATAACAACGATATATAATATTGCTTTAAATAATGAAAATCCTGATAAATTAAGAGAAGTACTTATCAAAAATTAAGTACTTTTTAAGTCATTTAAAACAAAATAGGCTAAAGTAATACCAGCACAAGATGGGACTAAAATTAAAGAAGAAGGTGTTTTTAATTTAGTTTTAATTGGTTCTTCCCTACTCCATACAACGGGAGTTTTTAAAGATAAATTATTTTTACGCATTAGGCTTCTTAAATTTTTGGCTAGTGGATCATAGCTAGTTTTTTCTAAAGTAGTTATTTCAATTAAATTAGGGTTGTAACGATTACCAGTACCTAAACAGGTAATTATTTTAGCATTTATTTCTTTGGCTCTTTTTATTAATAATAATTTAGTTGTAAGGGTATCACAAGCATCGATAATATAATCAAAATCTAATACATAATCTGCTATATTATCTTGATTTAAAAAGTCACAGATAGGGTTTATTTTAACATTTGGGTTTATTTCTAATGCTCTTTTTTTTGCCTCACTTACTTTCGTCTTTCCTAAGTTATTTTGATTACTAATTAGCTGGCGATTTAAGTTACTTTCTTCTATTTTATCATGATCAATTATCGTAATATTTTGAAATCCTAAACGAATTAAGCATTCAAAAGTAAAACCCCCTACTCCACCAATACCAACTAATAAAATTTTGGTATTTTTTATTTTAGTTAATAATTCTTCATCAGTTAATTTTAAAGAACGTTCAAACATAAAAACCTCCATAATAAAACCCAAAGGATAGTCTGTTAGGATAAAAACCCGCTCACGCGAGGTGGGCATCACATGAAATACTTTAGGATCCTAGCAACACTTAATGGGCTAGTATTCAACACCGCATTCCAATTAGATTCCCAAGAATATCCATAGTCGGTTTTATATTGAACAAACTATTCCCTCAGGTAATTTAATTTTAACATACTATTAA
>CAYLQC010000042.1:0-5316 GCA_964385785.1 uncultured Muribaculaceae bacterium
GAAGTAGTGGCCTTGGAACAGATATTGAAGTAAAATATTATGATACCTATAATACGAATTCTACTTCTACAACATTTCAATACAGAATATTAGGAGATGCAATAGCCGAGTTTGGGCCATTTGGAAGTGCAACTTATGGTTCACAAACAATACTAATAGGATCTTGGTACAAAGATAATGGTTGGTTCTTCTATTCTACGTACCCTTGGTTCTATCGTGGTGGTAGATACTACAGTGGTCTTGATGCCGGAGTCTTCGCTTTCAATAAAAATACTGGTGGTGCGGGCTCGTTCGTTGGCTTCCGCGTTGTGCTTTCCTTATAGTACGTAAGCACTACTAACCCTACTCTTTCACGCTCTAAATGAGGAAGAGTTTGAGAGGGAAAGTTTTTTAGAAAAGTATAAGCCCAACTCCTCTTTGTTTTGGAGTTGGGCTTACTAATGATTAACTTTGGGTCTTACTATTTGAAAAATAATAAGATAGGGATTAAATTGTAAAAAAATTTGTTGGTTCGTCGATTCTACGTTCCCTTGGTTCAAACGTGGTGGTAGATACAACAATTGTCTCGGTGCCGGAGTATTCGCTTTCTATTCCGCTACTGGTGCTGTGGACACGAACTATGGCTTCCGCGTCGTACTTGCCATATGATAAACTTAAAAGCAATTCGTAAAAGTTGTGGATATAATCAAACAGAACTTGCAAGATTAATAGGAATCAGTCAACAACAATATTCCAGATACGAAACCAACACGAATAAAATTCCTTTAGAGACATTTATAAAGATACTTACTGTTTGTCACTGTAAATGTTTTATACAAACTAAAAATCAACAATACGAATTTAAAAATTTTTAAAAAAACGAAAAAATGACAAAATATAACGTCATTTTTTTTTATACTTTTTATGGTGATACTATGAAAGTCTATGTCGATTTAGTCTTTTTCATTAATTTTTATTTAGATTTTCTATTATTGATGACTACAAGTATTACCTTAAAAAGAAACGCATCTTTAAAAAGACTTATCCTAGGAACTTTTATAGGAAGTATTTCCATTTTCTTTTTATTTTACTCTGTAAATTCCATTCTTTTGTTTTTTTTTAAACTAGGAATTGCAATTTTAATGGTTATAGTAACATTTCATTATAAAGATATAAAATACACATTAAATAATCTTGGTTATTTTTATATGATTAGTGTTATTTTAGGAGGTTTTCTTTACTACTTAAACTTAGAATTTTCTTATACACACATAGGTCTTGTTTTTATAAACAAAGGCATTAGTATAAATGCTATTTTTCTAATCATAATTTCTCCTTTTATCTTATATATATATTATAGACAAGCTAAGAAATTTAAAACTGGATACAACCTTATATATGAAGTAGAAATTGGTTTAAAGAATAAGAAAGTTTTAAAGTTAAAAGGATTTTTAGATACTGGAAATAAATTAGTAGACCCGATAACAGGAAAGCCTATTTTATTAATACAAAAAGGATTGATAAAAGAAATCAAGGAAAAAATATATTATGTTCCTTTTCACAGTTTAGGTAACCGCAATCTACTAAAATGTTTTAAACCAGAATATGTCATCATAGAAAATAAAAAATATAAAAATTATTTAATCGGTATAAGCGACAAAAAATTTTGTATGGAAGGTGTAGAATGTATTTTAAATAATAAAGTAATGGAGGATTTAAAATGATTAAAAAATTATTGTTGTGGTTAAAAACGAAGTATGCAGAATGTTTCTTTGTGGGGAGTACTGATAAATTACCACCACCTCTTAGTAAAGAAGAAGAACTTGCTACACTAATTCGTTTAAAAGAGGGAGATGAAAGTGCAAGAGATACGTTAATTGAACATAATCTTCGCTTAGTGGTATTCTTGGCCAAAAAGTATGAAAGTGCAGGATATGACATAGAAGATTTGGTAAGTATTGGTTCTATTGGACTTATTAAAGGAATTAATACTTATAAAATTGATAAAAATATTAAACTTGCTACTTATGCCTCCCGTTGTATTGCTAATGAAATATTAATGTTTTTAAGAAAAAATAAAAGAAGAAAAAGTGAAGTATCTTTAGAAGATGCTCTAAATTATGATAGTGAGGGAAATGAGTTACATTTAGAAGATATTTTAGGAACTGATGGGGATATTGTTATTAATGAATTTGAAAATAAAATGGATAAGAAAATGTTAGAAAAAGAAATAAATAAGTTACCAAAAAGAGATAAACAAATAATGGTTTTAAGATATGGTTTAAATAATGGTAAAGATTATACCCAAAAAGAAGTTGCACAGATTTTAGGTATAAGTCAATCTTATATTTCCCGAATTGAGAAAAAAGTTATTAAAAATTTAAAAGTTTTATTAAAAACTAGTACATTTTAGTATTAGTTTTTTTGTTGATATATTACTAAGAAAATGCTAAACTATTTTTGGAAATCAAGAAGGTGGAAGTTATGCTAAAAATAGATAATATAACTGTAAAAGTTAATGATAAAATAATATTAGAAGATTTTTCTTTAGATATTGAAAGTGGTTCTATTCATGCTTTAATGGGACATAATGGGGCAGGGAAATCAACTCTAGCTAAAGTATTACTGCGAGATAAAGATTACGAAGTAGTAAGTGGTAGTATTACTTATAATGGGGAAGATTTATTAAAATTAGAAACTTACGAAGTAGCAAGGAGTGGAATATTTTTAGTTAGTCAAAATCCAATTGAAATTGCGGGAGTTACTAATGCCGAGTTACTTAGAACAGCTTTAAGTGATAGAGGAGTAGAGTTAAATATCTTGGAGTTTAATAATCAACTTAAAAGTATTTGTAAAAAATTAGAAATACCAGATACTTGGATCCATCGCGATATTAATTATAATATGAGTGGGGGAGAGAAAAAGAGGGCCGAACTACTTCATTTATGGACATTAAAACCTAAGTTTATTATTTTAGACGAAATCGACTCCGGACTTGATGTTGATAGTTTAAAATTAGTAGCTAATTCTTTAAATGAATATTATAATGAGTATAAACCAAGTATTTTAATTATAACCCATCAAAAAACAATACTTGAATATTTAAAACCTAATATAGTTCATATCTTACAAGATAAAAAAATTAAGAAATCTGGTAGTTATGAATTAGTAAATGAAATTTTTACGAAAGGTTTTGGGGCAAGCATTATAGATAATAGAGGAAAAAATGAATAAAATATTAGTAAATCAAGATGAAAGTTTTAAAGATGTAGAAGTTAAAATTAATAAAATTGGTGGGAATGTTAATTTAAAAATAAATGGTTCAGTTAAAATATTAATAGGTAACTTTTTAAATGATACTAATATTACAATTGATATTTTAGAGGATAGTAAGTTATTAATAGAGGCAAAAACTAATTTAAATAATCATAATATTAAGTTATTAATAAATAGTAAGAATAATAGTAATTTAGAATTTAATTTAGCCATTTATTATCAAGGTAATAATAATTTAGAAGTAATAAATAATGTATGTAGTAGTAATACAAATAATGTAATAAGAATAAGAGCAATCGATAATGGCGGTAAAATAAATATTTTAGCAAGTGGTAATGTAAGTAAAGATACAAATAACAATGTTTATTTAGAAGATATAAAAGCCATAAGTAAAGATTTTAATTCCGTCGTAATAAAACCTAATTTATTAGTTTCTTCAAATGATATTTTAGCTAGTCATAATGCGACAATTGGTCCGATTAAAAAGGAAGAATTATTTTATTTAGAAAGTAGAGGAATTACTCCTAATAAAGCTAAAGAAATAATTAAAGAAGGTTTTTTAAACGGAATTTTAAGTTATAAATAGGAGGTGAGGATATGCATAGAGAAGATTTTCCCATGTTTAAACAAGATTTAATATATTTAGATAATGGAGCTACGACATTTAAACCATATTGTGTTATAGAAAGTACTAAAAAATATTATGAAGAATACTCGGCTAATGCGCATAGGGGAGATTATGATATTTCTTATAAAGTAGATTTAGCTTATGAAAATACTCGAGAGTTAGTTAAGAATTTTATTAATGCCGAGAGTTTAGAAAGTATTGTTTTTACAAGTGGAGCAACGGAAAGTTTAAATATAATTGCTACGGGTTTTTTTGAAAAGTTTTTGGATGCTAATGATGAAGTATTAATTACTAAATCTGAACATGCTTCCAATGTTTTACCTTGGTTTAGATTACAAAATAAAATCGGCATTAAGGTTAAGTATATTGATTTAGATGCATCACACTACGTTACTTTAGAAAATGTTAAAAAATCTATTACTCCAAATACCAAAGTTATTAGTCTAGCTTATATTACTAATGTTATTGGGGATATAAGACCAATAAAAGAAATAGTTAAGTACGCGCACCAACATAATATTTTTGTGGTAGTTGATGCTGCTCAAAGTATAGGACACATTAAAACGGATGTGCAAGAGTTAGATGTCGACTTTTTAGCTTTTAGTGCTCATAAAATGTGTGGACCAACTGGTGTAGGAGTTTTATATGGTAAAAAAGAATTACTTAATGAAGTAGAACCTTTAATGCTTGGGGGTGGAATGAACGAGTCATTTGATAGTGCCGATGCCATTTATTTAAAAAATTTACCAACCCGGTTAGAGGCAGGAACTCCTAATATCGCCGGCGTTATTGCTTTTGGGGAAGCAATTAATTATATAAATAATATTGGTCTTGATAACATTAGAGATCATGAACTAAGTTTAAGAAAATATTTAATTGATAAATTAATTAAAATACCGCATATTGATATTATTAATTTAGAAAGTGATAGTGGAATAGTTGCTTTTAATGTTGAGGGTATTTTTAGTCAAGATGTTGCTTATTATTTAAATAAGTATAATATTTGTGTTAGAGCAGGTAATCATTGTGCCAAGATTTTAAAAAATGAAGTAGGAGTTACTAATACCGTAAGAATTAGCCTATATTTTTATAATACTTATGAAGAGGTAGATACTTTAGTTGATTTATTACAAGATAAAGAAAGAATTTTAAAGGAGATGTTATAGTGGACGAAGAACTAAGAAGAGAAATTATTTTAGAACATTTTGAACACCCAAAAAACAAAGAAGTAGTTAATGATAATAGTTATATTAAAGTAAATACGAATAATGAATCTTGTATTGATAATTTAGATATTTATATAAAAATAGAAGATAATATGATAAAAGATATTAAGTTTGATGGTGAAGCTTGTGCTATTTCAACATCTTCAACTTCAATTATGATTACTAATTTAATAGGTAAGACTATTAAAGAAGCTAAAGAATATATTA
>CAYLQC010000043.1:0-5257 GCA_964385785.1 uncultured Muribaculaceae bacterium
TTATTTTAGATTGCAATACCCTACAAAATTATGTTAGTTTTATGCTTTATGGTGACAAAAATCGACAATTTTTTTCTAATTTAGGGTATACAATATTAATATATATAATAGTTTTGATGTAGTTATAAATGGTTGAATTTAAAAGACATACCTTACAATTAGGAAATATAATTTATTCTTAAATACAATTATAATAATGATATAAAAATAAATTAAAAGAGGTGAAGTATGAATAATTTAGTTTATGTACTAGAAGATTTTGGAAAAATTGAGATTCATTTAAAGGAGTTACTTGCTAAAAAAGGTATTAGTAGAAACAAACTTTGTAATATGATGGGGAGTAATTATGATTTAATTACGCGTTATTACAATAATAAAGTAACTAGAGTTGATTTAGAAATTATTGCTAAAATATGTTTTGTACTAAATTGTAAAATTACGGATATTTTAGTATATATAGATCCAAAACAAAAAAATGCTAACTAACAAAAGTTAGTTATTTTTTTCAGTAATAAGTGTACTTAAAGTTACATTGGTAAGGCCTTTAAATTCTATTTCTTTTAAAAGTAATAATACATTATCTAAAGATGTATTATTTTTAATTAGAATAATGGCCCCACTATTTAAATTCTTTTTAGCATCAACAATATTACTATTAGTTAAACTAAATGTTTCTTCAACTAAATATTTTTTATTTTTAAGACAAAATTCTTTATTTATACTTTTTAAATAACAAATATTAGTGTTTTGATTATTTTTATTAAGTAAACTTTCAACGGTTTGATATTTAGAATTATCGGCATTTATTTGTTCAAAGTAACTATTTTTTTGATAAGTACTTTCAGTAATTAATAAACTAGCCGGAATTTGATTATTTTCTAAATAATTTTCAACTTTAGTATTACCATTTTCTAGTAAAAAAGCCACACTATTTTTTGAAGGGTTACCTTGATTAATAATTTTATCTAAGTTATCTTCTAAAGAAATATCGGGTTTAGTATAGTCAAAAACTAAATAGTAAGAATTAAATATGCCAAATGATTTCATATTAATATAACTTTTGGTTTTATTAATAGTTCTACCCATAATTCCTGGTACTATATAATCGTTATCAATAGTAGCATTAACCGGCTCTTCTAGGTAGATATTTTCTACATCAGTAATACTTTGCATAATAGGACTTTGATTTTGCATTATAATAGCAATTTTTTCCGTATAGTAAAAACTAAATAATAATATAGCAAGTAAGCCAATTGATTTAAAGACATTTTTCAAAAAAAATCACCTAATTAACTTTATGCAATATTTACTCTTCATTTTCCGGTTTTTTAGCAGAAGTTAAAAATGTTACTTTTTCAACAATGACTTCTAAAATGAATTTTTTATTTTTTTCTTCATCTTCATAACTACGAGTTTGAAGTCGACCTTTAATACCAACAGTATCACCAGTATGACAATATTCAAAAGTGTTTAGTGCAACAGCATTCCATAATATACAGTTAATAAAGTCTGCTTCATAGATACCATCACTATTTCTATAAGGACGACCAACAGCTAAAGTAACAACACATTTTTTACGATTGTTTTCTAGTTCGCTGATTTCGGGTTCTTTGGCAAGACGACCAACTAAAATAACTTGGTTCATATTAGTTGCCTCCTTTCGAAATTCATTAAAACACATGGAAAAAAAAGAGGCAAATGGCCAATTTTAAAAAAAAGAGTTATTTACTTAAAAATTTAAAAAGTTAATTTTAAATATTGGGTTAGATAGTTTTTAAAAATTGGGGATAAAGATTTTTAAAATTAGTAAAATTTAAAAAAATTTATTCTTTTAATAAACGATTTAATTCAACAGCGTATTCCATAGGTAATTCTTTTTTAAAGTCCGAAATAAAACCAGTAATAAGAAGTTCTTTAGCTCGATCTTCGGTAAGTCCCCTACTCATTAGAAAGAAGAGTTTTTCTTCATCTATTTTTGAAACACTAGCTTCATGTTCAATTTTAGAGGTATCGTTTTCAATTATATTAGTAGGATAAGTATCACTTTTAGATAAGTTATCTAATAAAATTGTATCACATTTTACTAAAGCCTCAGAATATAAAGCATTTTTAGCAATATGAACTAAACCACGGTAGTTGGCAGTACCTTTTAAAGATGCAATAGATTTACTTAAAATATTACTTTTGGTGTGTTTACCTAAATGGATCATTTTAGCACCAGCATCTAAGACTTGATTGTTTTTAGCATATAAAACACTAATTGAATTGCCGGTTGAAAAGTCACCTTTTAAAACACAACAAGGATATTTCATTGTAACTTTACTTCCAATATTACCGTCAATCCATTCCATTTTACCATAATCAGAAACTATAGCTCGTTTAGTTACTAAGTTATAAACATCAGTACTCCAATTTTGAATAGTTGAGTATCTAACCATAGCATGTTTACCAACATAGATTTCTACAACTCCGGCATGTAAAGAACTAGAAGAATAACTTTTAGCAGTACAACCTTCGATATATTCTAAAGTAGAATTATCTTCAACAATAATAATGGTTCTTTCAAATTGACCTAAAGACTTACTATCAATACGAAAATAACTTTGTAAAGGTCTATCTAAAGTAGTGTTTTTGGGAATGTAAATAAAACTTCCCCCACTCCATACTGCTCCATTTAAAGCAGTATATTTATTTTCATCATATTTAACTAAGTTATTAAAATATTTTTTAAAGAGTTCGGGATATTTTTGTAAAGCTTCATCAGTACTTAAGAAGATGATATCTTTAGTAGTTTTTTGATTATGATAAATAACTTCACTTTCATATTGATTAGTAACACCATCTAAGTATTTTTCTTCAGCATCAATTACTCCTAAATTACAAAAGGTATTTTTGATATTTTTATCAACGGATTCCCAATTATTTTGAAATTTTTTTTGTTCATTTTTATAATATAAGATTTCATCGAAAGAAAAATCTAGGGTTGGTCCAAAGTTAGGATTATCCAATTCTAAAAATTTTTCGTATGATTTAAGACGAAATTCTAACATCCACTCAGGTTCATTTTTTAATTTTGATAGATTTATTATAAATTCTTTTGATAATTTTTCCATAGATATCACTAGGAATGATTATACTATAAAATTAAATGATTAACAATTGAAATGTTTTAGGTTATTTGCTATAATGTTTTATAGATAAAATAAGGAGGATTTAAGATGGGCAGCAACGATAATTATAAAATTAATGCTGCTTATGTGGCACTTTGGAAAAGTAAAAATCCGAAATTAAAAGATATAGAATGTGATGGACATTATATTGCTTTTGGAGGAGAAAAACTTGATATAAGTGATGTATATATGCAAGATATTTTACAAAATCCTAATATTTTTTATAGTATAGATAATATAGATAGTAAAGATTTATTTAAGATAATTAAAACTCATAGTTATGCCATACATGTTAAAGAAAAGGAATTGGAAGAAAAAGTAAGGAGATATAAGGAATATGAAAGAGCAATTTAATAGTGTGATTACTCCAACAGAATATAGCGAATTAATTAAATTAGAAAACCCAACACCAGTAGAACAAATGCAAATGAAAAGATATGAAGAATATATTAAAGATTGTGATTATTTAGATGATTTAATGTTACTTCCCACATCAGCTCAAGATATTTATACAAAGCATAATAATAACATGTTAAATTTAAGTAGTAAGGAAGTTTTAAGTAAAAAAGAACAAAGTGTATTAAGTGAGTCCCAAAATAATAGAGAAAAACAGGAAGTTAATGGAAAAACTAGAGTACTTGCTAAAGATGGATATATTGATGTTATTGTAATTATTGCGGTGGTTTTAAATATTGGTTTTATTGTAGCTTTAACGATGCTTACTAAGTAAGTATTTTTTTTAAGCCCACCAACATTTTGTAGACAAGAATATTTTATATAGTAAGGGGGAAAATTATGGTTAATTATATATTAGGTTTAAATCCGATTTTACAAGCAACAATTGCCACAATTTTTACTTGGAGTATTACAGCAATTGGGGCTTTTTTAGTTTATTTTTTTAAAAATGTTAATAAGAATTTAATGGATGGTATGCTTGGTTTTGCAGCAGGAGTAATGATTGCAGCATCACTTTTTTCTTTATTAGTTCCAGCAATTTCGATGGCTGAAGATTTAGGAATAATTCCTTGGGTAGTTACTTTTATTGGTTTTTTTAGTGGTGGGGTTTTACTTTTTATTGGTGATAAAATATATGATATATATGAAAAAAAGAAAAATAAAAAAAATGTAAGTTTTAAACGTTCTATAATGCTTATTAGTTCAATTACCTTACATAATATTCCAGAGGGTATGGCAGTAGGTGTTGCTTTTGGTTCGGTTATTTATGGATTAGAGGGAGCTACTCTTGCTGCAGCATGGACTTTAGCTTTAGGAATAGGTTTACAAAATTTTCCGGAAGGGACAGCAGTTAGTTTACCTTTAAGAAGAGAAGGAATGAGGCCAAGTAGTGCTTTCTTTTTTGGGCAACTTAGTGGAGTTGTGGAACCAATTGCAGGTATTATTGGAGCTTTCTTAGTTATGAAAATGCGTTTTCTACTCCCCTACTTATTATCTTTTGCTGCTGGAGCAATGATTTATGTAGTTGTAGAAGAATTAATACCGGAAAGTCAAACTAATCAAAAAAAAGATTTAATGGCTTTATTTACTTTAATTGGTTTTTCGGTGATGATGATTTTAGATATTGCTTTAGGTTAAAAAAACTAGGTAAAGTCCTAAAATAAATGATAATTTATGGTGCGATTATCCAAAAACTAAAGTAAAAGTTGATAAACAACTAATTGAATATCAACTATATCAAGAATTTAAAAATATTAAATATATTCGACCACTTTTCGACCATTTAGTTTTTGAAATTAACCAAAGTTTTTAAAATTTAAAGAAAAAGCAAACTTTTCAAATAATTATAAAAAAATGACACTTAATTCTACATTGAATTAAATGTCAATCCAATTAATTTTGGGTAGACATTCAACTAGTCAAAACTGAATGTTCCCTTTTTTATTTTATGCAAGTTCCCTTGACTTATTCATAATATCATATTTTTAAATTCTTGTCAAAAAATCACTCTCGCTGACGGAGTAAAAAACTAACCCATTTTTTGAATTAGTTATCTATCAAAATTCGATAAATCGAATGTATTTTTCAAATGGTGCTCGTACTCGGGGTCGAACCGAGACTTCTATCACTAG
>CAYLQC010000044.1:0-5228 GCA_964385785.1 uncultured Muribaculaceae bacterium
ATATAACTCTGTTAAATATGGTATTCAAATATTAAAACAGTCTAATATGCCAGATGTCTTAAATGGTAATGTTATCTTTGCTAGTCATCGTGGTAATTCTTCTGTTTCTTATTTTAATAACTTGTATAAACTGATAAACGGTGATGAAGTTTATTTATACTATAACAATGTTAAATACACTTATGAAATAGTTGATATGTATGAAGTTCCTAAAACTGGTACAATTACAGTTCATAGAGATAGTTCTAAAAATGTAATAACTTTAATCACGTGTAAAAAGTCTGAAGAAAAGCAATTAGTTTTTATTGGTAATTTAATTAATGAGGAAAGTTATTAGTGGAAAAGTTTACGGTTTTACCAGATGAACTTTTAAATAACAAAAAGATATGTTTAAATGCTAAAATATTACTTGCTAAAATTAATGCTTTTTCAAACGAATTAGGCTACTGCTATGCTAGTAATAAGTATCTAGGAAATCTCTTAGGTGTAACTAGTAGAACAGTAACAAGACTTATTAGTGAATTAAAACAAGCAGATTTAATTACTGTTTCATACAGTGATGAATATGAAAGAAGAATTTATATTAAATAGAAAATTGGATCGTGGGTAGATGGATGCAATCATCCATCCACAGTAGATGCAATCATCCACTAAATAATATAGATTATAAATATATTTTAATAATATAAATAATACTAATTAATTATTATTTTACTAATTAGAGAAATGGAGGAATGATAATTTGAACGATGATAATGTAAATTATAATGAAATAAAACTATCTGGTAAAATTAACAATGTTATTGAAAAAGAAAATTATACTTTCTTTGGTATGACTTGTGAAACTTACTCTACCAGTAATAGTAAAGCATTTGTTAGTTTAAGAATTTATAAGGACCTTTATTACGAATATAAAGATCTTTTTTTTAAGGGAAATAAAATATTTATTAAAGGTTACTTAACTTCTTATTCTGATAATAATAAAAACATAAACACTTATATTATGGTTACTAAAGTTGCAAGCAATAATAAAGAACTTGAAAATCATACACCACATATTGGATATGATAAAGATGGTGTAATGCTTTGGAACGGCAAAAGGTGTGAATCAAATAAGTGTAGCGAAGAAGAACAAAAAGAAATGGAGGAAATGTTAAGTGCATACAGATGAATACAATAATTATATTTTACCAGTATCTAATAATTCTATTATTTATTGCTATTCTAAAAACGGTCAAGACATCAAACAACAAAAAATGTTTTTAAGATTAGTTTGTACTGGAAGCAAAATAAACATTAGTAAAGTTTATGCTGATAGTTGTGTTTCTAACTTGGTAAAAAATAAACCTAATTTAAGAAAACTGCTTGCAGAAAATTCTGATATTGATGTTATTATGCTAAACGACACAAGAATAACGAGAGATTTAAGCGAATTATTAGAAGTTCAAGAAATATGCAAAAAAAAGAATATAAGATTTTATAGTAATAGAGAGCATTCATTTTTTATCAACGATAAAATGTATGATGCTATAAGAGATTTTTTAAAAAAATTAAGGAATGGTGATGAAATGGGATATAGATCAGATGTAAGAATTATGACTACTAAAAAAGGTTATAACGAATTAAAAAAATATAATGATAACTTACTTAAAGATAAGAACACATATAACTTACTAGATAACCCTGATATTTTAGAAATGGGTAAAAATAGTTGTTATATGGGATGGAATTGGGTTAAATGGTATGAAGAAGAAATTCCAATTAATTCAATTATCAATGGTCTTAATTATTTAAGAGAAAAAGATATTTCTTATAGATTTGCCCGATGTGGCGAAAGTTATGATGACTATGAAGAAGAAATATTTGATTCTGAAAAAGAGAAACAAGAAAGTTATTTAGATTATCCATCTCTCGTTCGAGAGTTCGATGATTCATATATTATAGATAATTTAAAACAAGAAAAAGAAAAGGAAATTAACTTATGAAGTTAATGACTAAAGAACTTGAAGAAAAGTTTTCAAAGTATCCAATAGGTAGTCAAGATGGGAAACTTGGTAATGCTTTGGTTATTGCTAAATATTTTAACCCAGTTGGAGTTGGAACTTGGTTTATAACTGAAGCCGATAAACTAGACAATGGCGATTATGAAATGTTTGGTTTTTGTCATCTAGGTGATGATGATAATGCAGAACTTGGCTATGTAATGCTATCGGAACTAGAAAATATTAAGTTACCATTTGGTTTAACTATTGAAAGAGATTTGTATTTACCAAAGGATTGTACTTTGTTAGATGCAATGAAAATTACAGGGATAACTCCACCAGATTTTCTTTGTGAAAGTATTGATAATGATACTTCCAAAGATAATTTGGAGTTATAAATAAATTTTTGAAAGGAGGTGTAATGAATGATGAATCAATGTATATTTGTTGGAAGAATTGTTAATGATCCAGAAGTTCAAGAATCAGAAAATGGTAAAAAGCATACTAACGTAACTATTGCTGTACCTAGAAGTTATAAAAATGCTGATGGAGAATATGAAACAGATTTTATTAACTGTTCTTTATTTGATGGTATTGCAAGTAATACTTGTGAATACTGTCATAAAGGTGATCTTATAGGAATCAAAGGTCGTGTTGAAAGTTACTCTTATAAAAAAGAAGATGGAACTAAAAAATACGGTCAAAATGTTATTGCTGAAAGAGTAACCTTTTTAAGTTCTAAATCTAAAGAAATCAACGAAGAAATAGAACAAAGAGACTCTGAAATAGAGATGTAGAAAATGAAGAGAACAAAGAAAAAGAGTTAAATCGCTGGCACGCAAAATAACTCTAAAGGTATTTTATCATAAAATGAGTAAAAAGCCTATTCTTTGTTCTTTTATTTCTTAAAGAAATGGAGGTATGGAAAATGAAAAATTATTTTAATATTTTAGCAATTGAAAAACTAGAGGGAGGCACTTATGATGTTAATTCTATCTTAAATGCAATTAAAACAGTTACTAACTGGGCTTTAAGCATTGGAATTGCACTTGCAGGTGTATCACTAGTTGTTGGATTTATACTTTATGCTGTTGCAGATGTTGATAGAAAAGCCCAAGTGAAACAAAGAATCATTCAAACAATGTTTGGTATAGTCGGTATTATATTAGCAATTTCATTAGTAAACTTAATTATTAGTTTATTCTAGGAGGCAATATGTTAACGGCTTTAGATTTATTAAGAAGACTCGGTTGGGCAATTATTGATTTTATATATAGTCTAATTGATACTCTATTTAATATCTTAAAAGAATTAAATCTATATGACATAGTTAATAGTGTTTCTGATAACACATTATTTTCTAATTTTCATACTGGAGTAATTGCAATTGCTGTTACTTTACTAGCCTTATTTATAGTATGGCGATTTGTTATGAAAATACTCGATCCAGATGAGGGATTATCTACTGGAGCTATTGTAAAAGATAGTATTAAATGTGGTTTACTAATTATTATGTCGGTATTTTTATTTACGCAAGCAAATACATTTTCAATTAAACTAAGTGGTTATACTTCTAATATTTTTGGAAGTAATAATGTAACGATATCTGATTCAATGCTTACTATGTTTGTATCATATTCTGATGGCTATAAGGCAAGCGATGACTTTGAAGAAAAAGATATTGCATCTAACATTAAAAATAACACATTTACTAATAAGCGAATGTATAACGATAAATATGTTACTGACTCTCACTGGATATTACCAGATGAAAAAGATTATCAATATTCAATAAATTGGATATTAGCAGTCATAGTTGGAGGCTTTTTCCTATACTCACTCTTCTTTTCTGGTATGATGTTAGCAAAAAGACAAATAGAATTTTTATTTTTATTCTTGATTAGTCCAATTATTTTTGCTACATCTATTGGAAATAAACAAAGAAGAAGTGCTGTAATCGAACAATTAGTTTCTTTGATGTTACAAAGTGCTGTTGTCATGCTAATAATTAGTCTTACAGTAATTGTTATACAATCTGTGAGTACTACTACTTTCTTTGCCGATTCAACAGTAAAAGATGTTATTTTAAAATGTCTTATGTTTATTGGTTGTGGTACATTTTTACTTACTGGATCACAAGTCATTAACAGATTCATTGGAAGTAATGTCAGTGCTAATAGTGGTCGAGAACAACTTATGAGTTTAATGAGTTACGGTCATACGCTATCAACTGCTACACACTTTGGATCATCGGCTGTTACTGGAGCAGGTGCTTTTGCTGGTGGTGTTGCACTTGGCACTGCTGGAAAACTTGGAGGTAATAGTATTACAAGTAAAATTGGAAATGCTGTTTCTAATTTTGGTAGTAAAATATCTAAATCTTCTAAAGATGCTAGTGGTAAAACAACAAGCCCTATTAAAAGTGGTATAGGCAATACTATTGAAAAGTTTGGAGATAAGATTCAAAAATCTACTCCATCAGCAATGGGTAAAAGTTTAAGATCAACTGGTAGAGCCAATATGGGTGAAGCAATTAATACCATAATGCCACAAAGAAATATGTATCGAAATAGATATAGGAGTAGGATGTGATTAGATGTATATAACAATAAAAAGTATAAAAAAGACTTTAGGCAAGTATATAGAATTTACAGACTTGTACTTAGGAGTACCGATGTTAATGATATTCTTAATTATGTTTTCTTTAACTAACTTAAAAATACCAGCATTAGTATTTTTAACAATCTGTATCTTTTTAATGCTACCTATAAACATTTCTAAGAAAAATCGAATGTATAAAGTAATCGCCTTGGTTATTAAATACATTTTTAAAACTAAAGATTATTACTATACAAAAGATGAGATTAAAGAAAGCAAGGTGATGATGATAAATGAATTTATCAAAAAATAAAAAATCAAATAAAGACAAAGTTCTTGAAAAGGAAAAGAAAAAATTAGAAAAACAACAATCCAAATATGTGATTAGAAGTAGGATGAAAAAAAGAATTAAAAATTCTCAAAGTTTTACTAATATTAAGAGCATTGGGGATGATGGCTTAATTGAACTTAAAACTGGCGAAGTTGCAAGTCTTATTGAAGTTCAAGCCATAGACTTATCTTTAACTAGTAAGTCAGAAAAAACTAATTTCTTTTATTCTTTAAAGAGTTTATATCAAGTAAAAGGACTTAACCTTAAATGTTATAAATTAGATCAAAAAATAAATCTTAACAATAACAAAATTAATT
>CAYLQC010000045.1:0-5222 GCA_964385785.1 uncultured Muribaculaceae bacterium
TTTAAACTTATACTTCTTAAATAATTAGTTCTTAAATCAACTCTTTTACCACTTTTAGCATCTCCTAATAAAGTATTATATACATCTATACTATAATTACTTTTATCTTCTATTTTATTATTAAATAACTCTTTAATTTTTAACATAATATTAGGAGTTTCTTTATAATGTTTATCTTTTAAATAAACTAAAAACTCTTCTATTATATTAATAAAACTATTCTTTTCTTCCTCTTTTAACTCTACATTATTTTGAAACATTAACTTTAATACTTTATAATAAAATTCTGGATTTTTATGTTCTAACTTTTGATTAACTAAAAAAAGTTTTAAATTATAAATATAATAATCTAATACTTTAAAAATTATATGTTCATTATTATATTTAGCATTTAAAAAATGTTTATTCTTTAAAACTTCTTTTAATAATATATAACTACCCTCTTCATTTAATAATTCATTAACTATTAAATAATAATATTTATTCTCTAATTCACCCTTTTTTTCCTTTCGCTTTTTTAAATATGTCATAACTTATCCCCTCAAAAATATTATTTCGAATTTTTTACGATATTAATTGCTGCAATTGCTCCATCACTAGCTGCTGTTACTAATTGATAAACATCCTTTTTTATACAATCTCCTACTGCATAAACGCCAGTTACATTCGTCTCATAATGATTATCAACTATAATATAACTATTTTCAATATTTAGTTTCATGTTTTCTAATATCTTGGCATTAGGTACATAACCAACATAAATAAATAAACCTGCTATATCTAACTTTTTTTCTTTATTAATCATTACGCCACTTAGTACTCCATTACTTTGTAATAACTCCGTAACTTGACTATTATATAAAAATTCAACGTTTTTCTTCTCTTTTAACTTCTTAACTAAATGCTCCTGCGCTCTAAAAGCATCACTTCGACATATTAAATATATCTTATTAACTAAATCAGCTAAATACAAAGCCTCCTCAAAAGCACTATCTCCTGCTCCTACAACAGCAATATCCTTACCTTTATAAAGATTACCGTCACATAAAGCACAAGTACTAATACCTTTTCCTAATAAAGTTAATTCATCTTTAAGACCTAATAATTTTGGTAGTCTACCAGTTGCTAACACTAAAAATCTAGTTTTAAATGTCCCATCCGTTGTTTCTACCGTTTTCTCTTCCCCATCTAAAATATTTGTAACGTCCGCAATCTTATAAGGTATTTCTAAAGCTTTAACTGATTTAAATATTTCTAAAGCTAAATCTGGACCAGTTATTTTAGGAAAACCTGGATAATTATTAACAGTTGTTATTTTATTAAGTAACCCACCGGGACTTTCTTTTTCTAAAATTAAAACCTTTAAACCACTATTTTTTGCGTATATCGCCGAAGTAATACCAGCAATCCCCATTCCAATTATAATAACATCATACATAACAATCCCTCCTTAAAAATGTATGGTATCTCCTTTTGATTCACTATATAAATCTTCAAATTTACTCTTTCTTGATAAAATCATAAACATTATTAAACCTACTATAAACATCGCAATGGAAACTAACTGCGCTGCTTTAAAACCAAAAAACATTAAAGAATCAGTTCGTAAAGATTCAATAAAAAATCTTCCTATTCCATACCACATTAAATAGATACTTGTTAATTGCCCGACTTTTAAATATTTATATTTCCTAAGAAAAAAGATAATAACAGCTCCTAATAAACACCATAAAGACTCGTAAAAAAAGGTTGGATAATAATATACTCCATTAATATTCATTCCGTTAATTACAAAATTAGGGATATGTTCACTTTGTAATTCTAATAATGTTGTTGCACTCCCATGAGCCTCGCTATTAAAAAAATTCCCCCATCTGCCAATTGCTTGTCCCAGTAACAAAGGCATAACTAACATATCACTTACCTTTAAAACTCGGGCATTATATTTTTTAGAATATAAAACTAAAGTAATAAGACCACCGATTAAACCACCATGAATGGCTAAACCACCTTCCCATACTTTAAAAATACTTAAAGGATCATTTATATAATACTCATAATTAAAAATTACATAATATACTCTAGCACTTATAAAACCAATAATAATTACCCAAAAAGCTAAATTAAATAAAAAGTCTTTAGGATAATGATACTTCATCCCCTCATATATAAATAAAGTAATTCCTAACATTACAGCAATTAATAATAAGAAAGAATACCACCTTATATCAATACCAAAAATTGTTACTAAAATTGGGTTCAACTAGGCCACCTCCACTATAAGTATTTTATCAAATATTAACCTAAAAGTCATTAGTCCTTATCTAAATATTTCTTTAAATATACACCGGTATACGATTTTTCGCATTTAGCTACCTCCTCTGGTGTCCCAACTGCTACTACTTCACCACCATTATCTCCCCCGTCTGGCCCTAAATCAATTATATAATCTGCAACTTTTATCACATCTAAATTATGTTCAATAACAATAACAGTATCTCCATTATCTACAATTCTTTGTAAAATAACTAATAACTTTTTAATATCATCAGTATGTAAACCTGTTGTTGGTTCATCTAATATAAATAAACTTTTTCCTGTTGGTTTCTTTTGTAATTCTTTAGCCAGTTTTACTCTTCCCGCCTCTCCTCCTGATAAAGTTGGTGCACCTTGACCTAATTCCACATAAGATAAACCAACATCCATCATAATATCTAACTTTTCTTTTATTTTAGGAACATTTTCAAAAAATTCTCTAGCCTCTTCAACCCGCATTTTTAAAACATCAGCAATATTTTTCCCTTTAAATCTAATATTTAAAGTATCTAAATTATATCTTGTTCCTTTACAAACATCACAAGGTACATAAACATCTGGTAAAAAATGCATTTCAATTTTCTTAACCCCATCTCCGTAGCACGCCTCACATCTGCCCCCTTTAACATTAAAAGAAAATCTTGACTTATCAAAACCACGCATTTTACTTTCTTTCATATTAGCAAATAAATCTCTTATATTATCAAAAACTCCTACATAAGTCGCCGGATTACTTCTTGGTGTTCTCCCAATTGGATCTTGCGAAATTTGGACTACTTTATCAATATAATTTAAACCTTTTATCTTTTTAAAATCTCCTGGCATTACTTTAGATTTAGGATATAAATTTTTAAATACCGCTTTATATAAAACTTCATTAACTAAACTACTTTTACCAGATCCTGATACCCCAGTTACACAAACAAACTTCCCTAAAGGTATTTTAACATCAATGTTTTTTAAATTATGTTCCTTTGCTCCAATTATCTCTAAAAACTTGCCATTACCACTTCTTCTAATTTTTGGTACATCAATCTTTTCTAAACCAGCTAAATACCGCCCCGTTAAAGAATTTTTATTATTCATTACTTCTTTAGGGGTTCCACAAGCAACAATTTCGCCACCATCTCTTCCTGCTCCTGGTCCTACATCAACTAAATAATCAGCAGCCATCATCGTATCAGAATCATGTTCAACTACAATTAAAGTATTACCTAAATCAACCATTTCTTTTAAAGAAGCAATTAACTTATCATTATCCTTTTGATGTAAACCAATACTAGGTTCATCTAAAACATATAAAACCCCACTTAACTTACTACCAATTTGGGTTGCTAATCTTATTCTTTGTAACTCTCCTCCAGATAAAGTCCCAGCCATTCTATCTAAAGTAATATAATCAAGTCCTACATTCTTTAAAAACTCTAATCTATTAATAATTTCTTTAATAATTAAATCACTAATACTTTTTTGTTCTTTATTTAACTTTAAATTCTTAATAAAATCTAATAATTTTCCAATACTCATCTGTGTCATTTGATAAATATTTTTTTTATTAATAAAAACATTTAAAAAACTTTCTTTAAGTCTAGCCCCATGACATACTGGACACTCAATTTCCATCATAAAACTATCCAACCATTCTCTTATCCAAGTTGAAGTCGTTTCCATATAACGTCTTTCTAAATTAGTAATAACACCCTCATATTTACGTGTTACATATCTTTTATTACCATTTTTCGAAATATATAAAAAATCTAACTCTTCATTACTACCAAATAATAAAATCTGTTTTTCCTTTTTAGTTAAATTCTTAATTGGTTTATTCATATCAATATTATAATACTGACATGCTGTTTTAACATCCGTATAAAAAATATTTTGTTCATCACTTAAAGTAGCAATAGCACCCTCATTAATTGACTTACTATCATCTGGTATTAATAACTTTTCTGAAATTGCCGTTTTAAAACCTAACCCTTTACATTCTGGACAAGCACCAAAAGGAGCATTAAAAGAAAACATCCCCGGCTCCAAATCAGGAATTGAATAATTACACTTAATACAAGCAAACTTTTCACTCCAAAGTAACTCTTCCCCATCAATTATATGAATTAAAACCATACCATCAGCTAACTTAGTACAAGTCTCTATCGCCTCAAATATTCTACTTCGTTCATCTTCTTTTAAAACAATTCTATCAACAACTACCTCAATAACATCTTTCTTATTTTTTTCTAAAACAATCTCTTCATCTAAAGAACGCATTACACCATTTATTCTTACTCTTGTATACCCGTCTTTTCTTAAATCATCTAAAATTGCTTCATGTCTTCCTTTTTCTCCCCTAACCACCGGAGCCATTATCTCTAATTTTATACCCATTTCCATATTCATAACTTTATTAGTCATTTCTTCAATACTTTGATGTACAATAGGTTCATGATGATTAGGACAATAAGGTGTACCAATTCTTGCATATAAAAGTTTTAAATAATCATATATTTCTGTTACTGTTCCTACCGTACTTCTCGGATTATTATTAGTTGTTTTTTGATCAATAGCAATACTAGGACTTAAACCATCAATACTAATTACATCTGGTTTATCACTTCCACCTAAAAACTGTCTAGCATAACTAGACAAACTCTCCACAAATCTTCTTTGTCCTTCAGCATATATCGTATCAAAAGCTAAACTACTTTTCCCCGAGCCCGATACTCCAGTCATAACAATTAATTTATTCTTTGGTAAATCTAAATCTACATTTTTTAAATTATTTTCTTTTGCTCCCCTAATTATTATCTTATCATTCTTCATAAAATCACCTACTACTTATTTTGCAACATTTCTAATAATTATATCAGCAAAAATACTATAGCATATAATTGTTCGTACATCAAGTA
>CAYLQC010000046.1:0-5145 GCA_964385785.1 uncultured Muribaculaceae bacterium
AATTTAAAATATGTATAAGTTTTTTTAAAATACCCATAATATAACTAAAGGAAAGTGATAAAAATTGGAAACAGTACACAAAGTTTGTTTAGTACTCACCTTAATAGGTGCTATTAACTGGGGCTTAATTGGTTTTTTTGACTTTAACCTAGTCGAAGCATTATTTCAAAATGAAATGATCACCAGAATTATCTATAGTTTAGTAGGTATTTGTGGCTTAATAAATTCCATGCTACTATTTAACCACTTTACTAAAGACCCCGTAAAATAAAAAGATATCAACGTATCTTTTTTATTTTTCTACTATTTGAACTTTTACTTTACTAGTTACAACATAACTTACTCTTGGATCATCATTTTCAATTCCTAAATCAACATCATAATCTCCTACTGTATAACCCGATAAATCAACATACGCTGAAATATTTTCTTCAGTTATATTAGAAATTACTGACTCTACTCCCTTAACTTGAACAGTTGCTATATAACCATCACTACTTTCTGGAAAATTAACTCGTAAATTACTATCTAGATTTTTAAACGATGCATCCGTAATATTAATAGTTTTTTGTTTTTCATCCCCAAAACTAATTGTTACCTTAGCACTTTCTTCACTAATATAACGTACTCCAGTTGGTTTAGTAATACTAACTGTATAAGTTTTTGAACCACTATTACCTAAATCTGTAACATCAATTGGTACAGTTACATAAGTAATATTATCAATAACACTCTTATCTCCGTATATATCAACGGAATATGCATCACTTCCATTAATTGTTACTGCTGATATTGCTTTACCACTTACTAAATCACCTGTTGTTAATACTTTAACTGGTACTGTTGTTTTATAAGTATCTAAAGTAATAGTAGCTGTTATATTATTAGCAATGATTTCGACATTATCAAGCATTTCTCCATTTGCATCATACGCTGCTAAAGGAATATTTTCAACTTCATAAGTCCCCGCACTAGTATAAAGCGAATCACTTAAATCAATCAACGCTTTTACTGTGGCAATACTATCTAATGCATCAGAGGACCCTTTAACTACAACTTCATTTTTAGATAATGTAACATCTGATACACTTACTTTTTCATTTAACTTACTCTCATTTAATAACTGATAACTAATTCCCATTTGTTTTGAAACTTTATTTTTAATAGTCACCGTTACATAAGTTGGATCTAATTTATAAGCAATCGAAGTAACCGTTTGATTATAACTTAACTTAACTCGATAAGGTGTATCACTTGGTTTATAATCAGTTAAATCTAATACTACTTCATGATCTCCTAACTGTTTAGCTAAATAAATAGCACTCTTATTTCCGGTTAAAATAATATCTACCGTATCAACTAAACCCTCAACTACATAAGCCTCTTCATTATATAAAACCGTCACTGGTTGATTACTAATAATCTCGGCTTCATTTTGCACTAAATTTAAAACCTGTTTATCAACTAAAAAGAATAAACCAACTGCAAAAATTAATGAAATATAAAGTAAAATATTCGGCCGATTTAAAATCTTTTCAATCTTATTAGAATTTGTTTTAAAACGATCACTTATTAAAAACAACAAACGACTTATCGGCGTAACTAAAAACTTATCAATTAAATTATAAATTCCTTTAAATAAAGCAACAATTTTATTACTTTTTTTCTTAGTTTGCTTAGTCATCTATTTCATCTCCTAAATCTTCATCCTTTTCTGCCTCATAAAAAACATCAGTTTTTGGTTTTAATTCATCCATTAAACGTAATCTAAATTCATCTAAAGTTAAATTATAATTTAAATCTCCATCACAAGCAATACTAAGTCTACCAGTTTCTTCAGATACTACTAAAGCAACTGCATCACTTTCCTCCGCTATTCCTAAAGCTGCTCTATGTCTAGTTCCTAATTTTTTATTTACATTCGGATCCATACTAGTTTTAAAAATACTTCCCGCACAAGTAATTCTATTACCTTGAATAATTACCCCACCATCATGTAAAGGTGAATTAGGGAAAAACAAACTACAAAGTAATTCATTTGAAACATCCGCATATATTTTCGTAGCTGGTTCTATATATTCTTGCAGAGAAATATCTCGTTCAATAACCATTAAAGCTCCAATTCTATGCCTTTTTAAATATTCAACCGCCTCCATAATTTCACAAACTAACTTTTCTCGTTCATCTCCAGTTAAAGTCTTATGTCGACCTAATAACTGACTTCTGCCTAATGTTTCTAAAACACTTCTAATCTCCGGTTGAAAAATAATAATAATCGCTAAAGGTCCCCATTCAAAAATATACTCTAAAATAACTCCTACGGTATATAAATTAAATACTTTACTCATAATTGCAATAGCTAAAATAAGTATTACCCCTTTAACAATTAAAATCATTTTAATATTATTCTTAATATTTTTTAAAATATAATAAAATAATAACCAAACAACACAAATATCTAAAACTTTAGTTATTAATGTCCATAGTGCTTGTAATGACATAAAAACACTTCCTCTACTTAATTAGTATATCAAACTTTTATATCTTATTCTATATAATAAAAACTTAGTTTACATTATCTACATTATGATAAATATTAGTAACATCATCTATTTCTTCTAACATATTAATTAATTTCTGAAAATCTTCTAAATCTTCTTTACTTAATACTTGTTTTTCCTTAGCGTAATACCCTACCTCATCAACTAAATAATCAACATTTGGAATAATACTTTCTATTGTCTCTTTTAACTTATGTTGTAAATTAGGATTTACCGATATTGTAATTATATTATCTTCACTTTCAAAATCAACAATATCAATACCATTATCTAATATTGTATTAAAAACTAATTCTTCTAAATCACTCTTAAAACTAACTACTGCTAAATAATCATAATTATAACTTACGGAATTAGTAACCCCTAAACTCTTATGAACTTTATTAAAAGCAGCTCTAACTAATCCTACCGTTCTATTTACATTATCGGTCATTGTCTTAATTATTAAAGTTGATTGCCCTGGTCCAAAACCCTCATAAATAACGGTTTGATAATCTTCGCCACCAACTCCTTTAGCTTTTTCAATTGCTCTATTTATAACATCACTTGGTACTTGTTCTTTTTTAGCTTTTTCAATTAATCTTCTTAAATTTAAATTACCATTGGGATCTACTCCCCCGTTCTTCGCTGTTTGATAAATCTCTTTACCATAACTTGAATAAACCTTAGCTTTAGCTGCACCCGTTTTGGCTTTACTTGCTGCAATATTTGGAAATCTTCCCATAAAAAATCACTCCTTAACCAACATTCTATCACAAAATTTGTAACTTTTGGATAAATTCATATACAAAATGTTTCTTTTGCTTATTTTTTTTAATATATTTAATCATTTTATACGGTTTATATATTTTATAACAATCAATACCCTCATTTTTTAAAACATACTCTAAAGACTTTAAAACTATCTCTTTATTTGTCTTAGCTCGCAAAAAAACCTTTATTCTTTTTAACTTACTATCCGGTACTTTTCTAACTAACCATTTATAAAAGAATTCCCCTCTTTTCTTAAAATAATAATCATTTCCATCTAACTTTTTTATAACTTTTAAAGTATCATAATAACCTAACTTAATATTTTCTTTTACCTTATCTAAATCATAATTAACCACAAAACCTAAACTTTTTTTAGGAGAAATCTTAATAATTTTTACATTTTTCTTTGGTTTCTTGCTTACATTTATTAAAGGATTTAAATAAACTTCATATATTTTTTTATACCCAGCATCTATTAACATATTAACTGGTACATTATCATAAAATCCCCCATCTAAATAATAATGATTATCAATAATCTTTTCTCTTTTAAATAAAGGTAAAGCACAACTAGCTAAAATATATTCTTTTAATTTAGTTGGATCCATATCTCTTTTAAAAATATAATAAGGTTTAAAATCTGGTAATCTTACCGTACATAACCCATAATCTATCTTACTTTTAAATAAACTATCATCTAAATACTTATCTAAAATATCCTCTATTCCCTCTAAAGAAATACCCCCTGATTTTAGTACTTTAAAAGTATTTTCTAACTTTAATTTTAAATACTTTAAATCATATTCATTATTTTGTTTTTTCTCTATATATTCTTTAGAAAAACCTAATACTTTACTTAAATCAAGATTTTCCCAAATATCTAGTAACTCCCTTTCTTTACCACTTGCTATAAACGCTCCATTTAAAGCTCCAATGCTTGTCCCACATACCCCTTTTATTTTAATATGACACTTTTTTAAAGCTAAAAACGCCCCAACTTGGTAAGAACCTCGCATTCCCCCACCTTGTAAAACCAACCCTTTCATAACTAACCTACCAAAATAATTAATAAAGAAATAATAAGTCCTAAAATTAAACCAATTTTCATATTCTTGCGTTTTATATTATCTCTTACCTCGGGAAGTAATTCAAATAAACTTAAATAAATAATCATTCCTAAAGTTAAAGATAACAAAATTCCTTCCACAAATACACTTATTGAACTATTAAATATAAATAACCCTAAAGCTCCAATAAAACTAGAAACAATAAGACCTATATATATAACCCATTTCATTTTCTTTTTATTATTTAAATCCATACTAAAAGCTATTTCTGCTCCCATTGGTAAATTATGACATCCTACTGTTATAGCAAGCATTATACCTAATTTCCAATCATTTAAACTCGTAATATAAATAGACATACCCTCTAATAAATTATGTAATATTAAAGAAATTGAAGTAACCATTCCGATATGTAATAAATGATTATTATGTATTTCCACATCTTCCTTTTCATGATGTTCATGTGTATGTTCCGGAATAAAAAAATCTAATATCTTTAATATAACAATACCTAATACTATAAATATTATAATTAATAAAAAATACTTCTTATTTTCTAAAGGATTTAATAACTCAAATATTTCTGGTATTAAATCAAATATTATTAAATATAAAGTAATTATAAAAGTCATACCCGTCATCATATAAATTAAATTACCTTTATCTTTAATAAAATTAGAAACAATAATTCCCCCTAAAAAACATAAACTAGTTACTAAAGTTATTAATAAAGCATAAACCATATTATCAACCCATTTCCTAAT
>CAYLQC010000047.1:0-5025 GCA_964385785.1 uncultured Muribaculaceae bacterium
GATGGTTTTAAAAGGTTTTATAAAGTAGTAGAAAATGAGTATGAAAAGAATACTATATATCCACCAAAAGATTATATTTTTAATGCTTTAAAATTAACACCTTATAAAGATGTAAAAGTAGTGATTGTCGGTCAAGATCCATATCATGGAGAGGGAGAGGCACACGGACTTTCTTTTTCGGTTCAAAAAGGAATAAAAATTCCACCATCTTTAAAAAATATTTATAAAGAGTTAGAAAGTGATTTAGGTATTAAACCTTATAATGAGGGAGATTTAACTAAGTGGGCTAGAGAGGGAGTACTTTTATTAAATGCAGTATTAACTGTAGTAAAAGATAAACCGGCCAGTCATAAGAATTTAGGTTGGGAAAGACTTACTGATTATATTATTAAAGTTTTAAATAATAAAGAAACCCCAATTGTATTTATTTTATGGGGTAATTTTGCTAAAGAAAAACAGAAGTATATAACTAATCCTAAACATTTAGTTATTAAGTCAGCTCATCCTAGTCCATTTTCAGCTAGTTATGGTTTTTTTGGAAGTAAACCATTTTCTAAAACTAATGAGTTTTTAATAAGTACTAATCAAAAACCTATTGATTGGGATTTAAATTCATAGTTTAAAATCGTTATAATCATCATCATGCATATTTTTATTATCAAAGAAATTTTTTACTTTAAATTTATGAATTTTAGCAACAATTAAAGATGGAAATTTACGAATATAACCATTTAATTCATTAGTATTTTTATTATAGTAACTAGTAATAGAAGTAATTTTTTCATTAGTAGTTTTTATTACTTCGTTTAATTCTTTTATTTCTTGATTTTTATTTAATTCGGGGTAGTCATCTTTTAATTTATTAAAGATATTAAAAGCTTCTTTTAATTTACGATCCATTTTAAAGTTACTTATATTTTCATCTTTTAGTTTTAAATATTCTTTAAAGTATTCTTTATTATCTTTTAAAGTAGATTTAACAATATTATCAATTCTTACTAAAGTATCATATCTAGTTCTTAAAGTTTCATCAATAATACTTTCGGAATGTTCAATTTTCGTTTTTAAGTATTGCATTTTATTATAGTAAACACAATAAATTATTAAAATAATAGTTATAATAATTAGAATAGTTAAAAATATATAAAATAAGTTCATTTTCTAGGCTCCTTTTATAACATTATACCTATTTTTTAATTTAAATGCTATAGTAATTTTAAAAAATGCTTGAATATGCTAGTAAAAATATGTTATATTGAGAATGCATGATGTAGTATTTATATAAATTAAAAGAAATTGAGGTAATTACATGGAAGTTAGAAGAAGTTCTGTTGGTAAATTAGAAGCAAATTGTTATGTTCTTTGTGATGGTGGCAAAGGGGTTTTAGTGGACCCGGGCGCAGAACCAGAAAAAATCGAAGAAATGATTGGTGATATTGAAATAGTCGGAATATTGGTTACGCATTTTCATAATGACCATATTGGAGCTTTAGATTATTTTTGTGATAAGTATAATTTAAAATATAATGATATTATACCAGGTTTTCCTTATCAAGTTATTGAAACTCCAGGGCATTCGATGGATTCTTTAACATTTTACTTTCCCCAATATAAGTTAATGTTTACAGGTGACTTTTTATTTCAAGGAACGATTGGAAGATTAGATTTACCAGGGGGAAATAAAACAGAAATGAAGAAAAGTTTAGAGAAAATGTTACATTATCCTAAAGATATAAAGATATATCCAGGACATACGGAAATTTCAATGTTAGGTTTAGAAAGAACAATGATTGAATACTATATGAAGTATTTAAAGGATAATAAAGATCAAAATAAAAAGTAACGTTTGTTACTAATTAGTTGTTTCGTTTGGATCAATACATTTCCAATTAACCGTACCACAAGTTGTACAAATAAAAGGGACTAAGGTCTTTTTATTTTGGGGTTTTTCATATTTTTTACAGATTTCAACACAAAGTAAGTTAGTTTCTTTATCGATATAAGCTTTACCTTGTTTGGAGTCTTTACAATCACCACAATTTTCTTTTTTCATTTAAAAATTCCTCCTACTTATAGTATAAAGGAATTTTTTAAAATTATACGGGTTCTTTTACTTCCATAATAACAGGAAGAATTATAGGGTGTCTACCGGTTAGGGAACTAATAAAAGGATGAAGTTCTAAGATTATTTGATTTTTTAAATCAGTATAGTTATAGTTATTATGACTTAGACTATTAGTGACAATTTCAGTTATTTTATGTTCTATTTCTTTAATTAGTTCGCTATTTTCATTAACCATTATGAAACCTCTTGTTGTAACATTAGGTTTTAATAGTAATTTTTTAGTAAAAGGGTTGATATTTAGAATAGTAAGTAAAATACCGTCATTACTCATAAGTTTACGATCTTTAATGATAATACTACCAATATCACCAATACGAGAACCATCGACATAAACATCTCCAGCTTGGACTGGTTCACCTTTGTGGGCGCCGTTTTTATCTAATATAACGGTATCACCATTTTTACAAATAAAGATATTTTCTTTAGGTATACCACACATTTCTCCTAAATCGGCATGGGTTTTTAACATTCGATATTCACCATGACAAGGCATAAAGTATTCGGGGTTTGTAAGACGAATCATAAGTTTTTGTTCTTCTTGTTTACCATGACCAGAGGCATGAATATCACTAAATTCGCTGTTTGTAAATACTTTAACTCCTTTTAAATATAATTTATTTATTACTTTATTAACACTATTTCCATTACCAGGGATAGGGTTTGATGAGAAAACAACTAAATCATCAGGAACTAAAGTAATTTGTTTATGAGTACCATTGGCAATACGTGATAGGGCAGCAAGCGGCTCACCTTGCGAACCAGTACATAAAATACAGATTTCGTTTTTCTTTAAAGATTTCGTTTGGTTATAATCGATAAAGATATCTTTATCTTTAATTAAACCATTATTTAAAGCAAGTTCAACAATTGTTTCCATAGAACGTCCGAAAACAACGATTTTACGGTTATGTTTTTTACAAGTTTCAGCAATATGTTTAATACGATAGATGTTAGAGGCAAATGTAGCAATTATAATACGAGCCGGATGTTTATTTATAATATTTTCTAAGGCTTCATCAACTACATTTTCACTTGTACTAAAACCAGGAGATAGGGCATTGGTTGAATCACTCATTAAAAGTTTAATACCTTTTTCACTAATTCTTGTTATTTTATGTAAATCAGAACAAGGACCAATTGGAGTTAAGTCAAATTTAAAGTCCCCAGTTTCAAATATTGTACCATTAGGGGTATGAATAGCAACGGCGTAAGAATCAGGTATAGAGTGAGTAGTATTAATAAATTCAACAGTAAAGTATTTAGTTTTAATTACGGTATCTTTATTTATTACTTCTAAACTTTGATAGGTTTCGTTATATTCAACAAGTTTTTTAGTTATTAAATCAATAGCTATTTTAGCAGCATAGATTTTAGGTATTTTAATACTTTGTAAAATATAAGGTATACCACCAATATGATCCTCATGACCGTGAGTTATTACTAAACCAACTATTTTATCTTCATTTTGTTTTAAGTAGGTTATATCTTGAATAACAGCATCTACTCCTAATAAATCTTCGGTAGGAAACATTACTCCAGCATCAATAATTAAAATTTCACTATTGTGAGTAATAACATACATATTTTTACCAACTTCACCTAGTCCACCTAAGGCAGTTACCATTGTACTTTGGTTATTTTCTTTCATAATCAATATCCTTTCAATAAATAAAAAAAGTTTTGCACTTGTTTAGAATTATAGCGCAATTTAACTAGTTTGTCTAGTATTTATGTGCTATAATGTTTAAAACGTTTAAAAAAAGGAGATTTATTATGGGATTTTTTAATAAATTAAAGAGTATTGTTAAAAAAGATAGTGATGTTAGTAAAGTATATGATGAGGGGCTTAAAAAAACAAGAGATGAGTTTGTAACTAAATTAAAAGTATTAGGTATTAAATATACTAAAGTAAGTGATGAATATTTTGAGGAATTAGAAGAAATATTAATATCAGCAGATATTGGTGTTAATACAGTTTTTTCTTTTATGGAAAGACTTAAGAAAAGAGTTAAAAGTGAAAATATTACCGATACTAAAATGTTAATGGAAATAATTGTTGATGAGTTATTTATTATATATGTTGATAATCAAAATTTATCAACGAATATTAGAGTGAATAGTGAGGGTCCAACAGTTATATTAATGGTGGGAGTTAATGGAGTAGGAAAGACAACAACGATTGGTAAATTAGCCTATAAGTATAAAAATATGGGTAAAAGTGTTTTAATGATTGCGGGGGATACTTTTAGAGCAGGAGCCGTAGAACAACTTAAAATTTGGGCAGATAAAACTGATTCTTTATTTTATGGAAAAGATAATACAGATCCAGCAGGAGTTATATATGATGGGTTAGAAATGGCTAAAGAAAAAAATGTTGATATTGTACTTGTAGATACAGCAGGAAGATTACAAAACAAAGTTAATTTAATGAAAGAGTTAGAAAAGATTAAAACAGTTATGAACAAAGTTATACCTGGGGCACCACATGAGGTATTATTAGTAATTGATGCTGTGACTGGTCAAAATGGTATAATGCAAGCTAAAGCATTTTTAGAGGTTGTTGATGTTACAGGAATAGTACTTACAAAGTTAGATGGAACTGCTAAAGGAGGAATAGTTTTAGCAATTAAAGAAAGTGTAGGAATACCGGTTAAAATGGTTGGTTTAGGGGAAGGTATTGCTGATTTACAAACTTTTGATATTGAAGAGTATATATATGGTTTATTTAAGGATATGATGTAATAATGGAAGAAAGACTTTATATTATTTCGTTATATGATTTATATGGGAATTTATTAACGGATAGGGAAAAGGAAATTTATACTTTGTTTTATGAAGATGATTTATCTTTACAAGAGATTGCTGATATTAGAGGGGTTAGTAAATCAAGTGTTGGTAGG
>CAYLQC010000048.1:0-5007 GCA_964385785.1 uncultured Muribaculaceae bacterium
GGAACTGTTAAAACAAATGCTAGAAGTCCTAAAAAAGCAAAGAAATAATAAATTCTAATCATATTTGTATAATATTTACCTAAAACCATAAAAGAAAGTAGATAAACAACTATTAAAATTATTATCGTAAACTTTCTTTTATTTTTTCTTGGTACCATCTCTTTTACTAACTCCATAGCTAAAGCCATAGTACTAAAACAATCAAATATCCAAGAAAGACCTACAATATTTTCAATTTTTTCAATAAAATTAAATAATTTGATTTCTTTTAAAATTACATATTCAGGAAAACGATAACTAATAGCCAAACTAGGTCCAATAATGGCTAAAATTAAAATAACTTTTAAAATTAAAGTACTAGTTGCTAAAATATATGATTTTGTATTACTCATACTATTAGTTGTTAAAATTAATAATGCTGGTGTAGTCGAAAGTGATACATAATAAAATACTCCTTTTATAAATTGAATTGTTGGTGTAACAAATAACGGTTTTAATGAAGAAAAATCCGCATAACCAAATAATGCTATTAAAGATAAAACTGTTAAAAATAAAGATATTGGCAATAATAAAGTTACCACCCGATAAATTGTTGTTTTACTTTTAGTTAATCTAATTAATAATAAAAGTAAAGGTATTGTAATAAAAAATAGGGGAGTTTTTACTAAAAAAAATGAACTAATAAAAAGTTGAATAAAAGTAAATCCTTCACAAAGTAAACAAAACCCAAATATTAAAAAAATAACTCTGATAAATAAACCTAAAAACCCCATTTCATCCAATACATCTTTTAAATCTTTATCTTTTTTAAGTTTTTGAACTTTATCTAAAAAATAAATTAAAATACTTCCAATAAAACTACCTATTAAAAAAACTAACACACTATCTTGTTTAGCAATCCCTAAAATTAAAGAAAAACCTATCCCTAAAAATAAAGAACGTGTTAAAAAATATTGAATTGCCATATTACTATTTTTATTCATTATCTCACCTCAAATATTAAACCATTACGATTTATAATAGTTTTTATATTATAAAGATAATCTAAAGTTTTAAAATCAATTGTATCTTTAGTTTTTTGATAATATAAATTACCTATTTTTAAAATATCACTATTATAACTCTTACTTTTTTTAACAACTTCTTTTACTTTTTCTTTTAATTCATCACTAGCTAAAGTCTCTAAAACTTCATAAGTAGTAGTATCTTTAAAATCTAAATTGCAATGACTTTCTATAATTCTTAATTCCACATTCATACTTAATTTAACAACTAAATTATCAATCTTAAAATCACTATCCTGTTTACCAGTTGTTGTAAAAGTAATAAACTGTTCTTCACTATTAGGGCAATTTACTTTAAAATGATATTCTTTACTTGTTCCCTTTATTAAATTAAAAGTTGCTGATTCTTCATTTGTTAAATACCCTTTAAATTGATATTTTTCTAAAACGCCAAGGGGACCTAACTTAATAGTACCGTTTTCTATCTCAATACTTGATAAATATCCATCTTGATGTTCATCTAAAACAATCGCCATTAAATTTTCAAAATTAGCATCACTAGCTATATTATTTAAATAAGTTGTATCCTCAAGCATTTTAGCAATCGTATTACTAACTACTGGGTTACTTTCATTAGCATTACTAATTATTTCATAAGCACTAACATCCTTTGCTACAGTTAAATAAAAAATACCTCTAATATTATTATCTCTTAATAAAAAATCAATCATATCTTCTAAATAGTATTTAGCAGTTTCTTCACTTACAATAACAACCTTTAAATGCGCTAAGTAGGGAGTTTTCGCAACACTTAAAGCCGTATTGTAAAAAGCATCAGCAAATGTATCCCCATACCCTTTTGCAAAATATACCTCATTACTATCACTTTCTTTTTCTTTGTTTTTCGTTGTTAAAATCTCAAAAGCTACTTTAAACTCTCCCTCACTATAATCAACACTTAAACCTGTAACTAATGCTAAATCATTTATTTCTACATAATCATAGCAACCACTTCCTAACATTATTAAAACTATTAAAAAAATTATTTTCTTCATTTATATTCCTCTTTTTTTTACTTGATTAATTGGTACTAACTCTTTACTTCTTTTAGTATCGTTTTTATACTTTGATCGAAATAAAGTTTTCTTAATATAAGTTAGAGAAAAAGGCATTATTGGATAAAAATAAGGCATACCTAAAGTATTTACACTGGTAATATGAATTAAAAAATAAATAAAAGCCATGGCTATACCATAAAGTCCATATAAAGAAGCCATAATTAAAAAAAGAAACCGAAAATACCTAATTGCATTAATAAGTTCTTGTTCCGTAAAAATTAAACTAGTTACAAAAGTAAAAGCAATTACAATAATCATAATCGGACTAACAATTCCTGCAGATACCGCCGCCTCTCCCATTACTAAAGCTCCTAAAATTGATATAGCACTTCCATAACTTGAAGGAAAACGTAAATCACTTTCTCTTAAAATCTCACAAACAATAATCATCACTAACGCCTCGATAAAAGTAGGAATTGGTACCCCATCATTTTGTGAGGCAAAATTAACAAGTAACGATGTTGGAATTGTTTCCATATTATAATTTAAAAGAGCCACATATAAACCTGGAATAATCATAGTTAAGAAAAAACTTAAAAAACGTAACACTTTTAAAAAATTTACATTAACACTCCGATTATAATTATCAACCACCGGATTAATAAAATCAGCAAAAAAAGCGGGGACTATTAAAACAAAAGGGGAAGTATCAACTAAAATAACAACTTTCCCCTCAAGTAAAGCACTAGCTGCCACATCCGGTCTTTCTGTTTCCAAAATAGTGGGAAATGGTGTTTTCTCATCTTCCGTTAAAATATTACTAATACTTCCCGAATCAAATATTCCATCCACATCAACTTTACTTAACTCATCTTTAATATTTAAAACTAACTTTTTATCAGTAATATTATCTATATAAGTAATTTGTACTTTCGTATTAGTAAGACGTCCCATATTTAAATCTACACTCTTTAAATGACTAGACTTAATTCTTCTTTTCAAAAGCCCTAAATTAATCTGAATATTTTCTAAAAAAGCATCTTTAGGTCCATATATCGTTTTTTGAATTTCTGGAGTACTAACACTTCTGGCTATATCAGCTTTAGTTTCAAAAGCAAGTATTTCTTTATTAGTTAAAACAATTGTAAACCCATTAGTTAAATAATATTCTATTTTATCTGTATTATCTATTTTAATTGTATTAGGTCCCGGTATAATACTTTCTAAATCTTTTTTTCTAAGTCCTTTTAAATTATTAATTGCAGTTAGTCTTTTTAAAATATAATCATTTACTTTATCACTTCCCGAAACACTTTCTAAATATATAATATAAATATCCCCAAAATATTTCGTATGTATTTTTTTCTTCGTAAAATCAGAATTACTCTTAAATTCCTCTTCTAAACGTTTTACTACTTTTCTTAACATACCTCTTCACCATTTTTATTATGACCAAAAAAATATTTTGGTATACTAAAAACGTTGGTGTATAATATTATTAAGAGGTCGTTATGGAAGAAATAAAAATAATTAAAATGGATAACTTTGCTCGAGGTATTGGTTATCTTAACAATAAAATTACTTTTGTAAAAAATGCCTTACCTAATGAAGTAGTATCAGTTTGTATTACTAAAAGTACTAAAAAATATCAAGAAGCTTATGTTTTAGATTATAAAATTAAAAGTAAAAAAAGAATAAAACCACTATGTCCCTATTATGACTTTTGTGGTGGATGTCAACTATTACATTTAAACTATCAAGATTCCTTACTTTATAAAAAAACCAAAGTAGAAGAATTATTAAAACATAATAAAATAATTGTACCTGATATTGAAGTTATCAAAAATCCCAACCCTTATTATTATCGTAACAAAATATCTTTAAAAGTAATTAATCAAGAAATAGGTTTTTATGAAGAAAAAACTCATAAATTAATTAAAATAGCTAAATGTTTATTAGCAAGTAACTCTCTTAATAATTTAATACCTAAACTTTATAATTTAAATATAAAAAACGGTTTAATTACCATCCGTTCTAATCAAAATGAAGAAATATTACTTATAATAACTACTAAAGATAAAATTACTTTTAATATTAATGACTTTACTCCTAGTAAAATTGTTGGTGTTATTAAAAACGATAAAACTATATATGGTGATAACTTTTTATACGAAAGAATTAATCATAAATTACTTAAAATAAGTTATAACTCTTTCTTTCAAGTAAATTATTTAGTTGCATCTATTTTATTTAATCAAGTAGAAAACTATATAGATTTAAATAGTACTGTTTTAGATTTATATGGTGGAGTAGGAGTATTAGGAATTATGGCTAGTACTAAAGCTAAAAGTGTTTATAGTATTGAAATTGTCCCTAATGCTATTTTAGATAATATTCAAAATATAAAACTAAATAAAATAAATAATATCTATCCTATCTTAGGAGATGTAGCTGATATCCTTAATAAAATACCAAATAACTTTGATACGGTTATTATAGACCCACCAAGAAAAGGTATAGATAATAAATCTTTACAGTTTTTATTAACCAAAAAACCTAATAAAATTATTTATATTTCTTGTAACCCTCTAACTTTAGTAAGAGATTTACAATCTTTAAAAGAAAGTTATCATATTACTAAACTTCAAATCTATGACTTATTTAGTAATACCTATCATGTTGAGACGGTAGTATTGATGTCCAGAAAAAAGACTGAGTGGGACAAATACGGAGAATATTTTATGAATCGCAGTGTTTCCAATATTATGGAGGAGTATAGTGAGAATCATGACGAGTGGCGGAAGTACTGATTGATAATATCGCCAAGAGAACTGTAGCATACAAGCCGAAAAAGCGAGTTAACTATAAGAGTGTTTATACGAGATAGTTTTTATGGATAATAAATTAATTGGAACAGAGAAAAATATAGTTTTTTATGAAGATGA
>CAYLQC010000049.1:0-4899 GCA_964385785.1 uncultured Muribaculaceae bacterium
TTTCAGTCATAACCGAGATTTTTTCTTCTTTTGGTAACATCATAGTATAACCACCGGCCATACCTCTTGGAATAATTGTTATTTTATGAACTTCGTTTGCGTCTTCTAGTTTAATACCAATAACGGCATGTCCTGATTCGTGAATACTTACTAATTTCTTTTCTTTATCAGTTATTTTACGACTGGTTTTAGCAGGGCCCATTAGAACTCTATCTGTTGCTTCATCAATATCATCCATAGTAATGGCGTCTTCATTTTTACGAACAGCAAGTAAGGCAGCTTCGTTAAGTAAGTTTTCTAGGTCTGCTCCACTAAAGCCTGGAGTACGAGCACTAATATTATCTAGTTTTACTTCTTTAGCAAGAATTTTGTTACGAGCATGAACTTTTAAAATTGCTTCTCTTTCTCTAGTATCAGGTAAGTTAACTGTGACTTGTCTATCAAATCTACCTGGTCTTAAAAGAGCAGGGTCTAGAACATCAGGGCGGTTTGTAGCAGCAATAATAATTATACCTTCATTAGCACCGAAACCATCCATTTCAGTTAGTAATTGGTTTAGAGTTTGTTCTCGTTCATCATGGCCACCACCTAAACCGGCGCCACGTTGACGTCCAACAGCATCTATTTCATCAATAAAGATTAGACATGGAGCATTTTTCTTGGCTTCTTTAAACATATCACGAACACGACTGGCACCAACACCAACAAATAATTCGACAAAGTCTGAACCACTTATATAGTAAAATGGAACATTAGCTTCTCCGGCGACGGCTTTGGCAAGAAGAGTTTTACCAGTTCCGGGAGGACCTACTAATAGGACACCTTTAGGAATACGGGCACCAAGTTTTTGAAATTTTTTAGGATTTTTTAAGAAATCGATTAACTCAGATACTTCTTCTTTTTCTTCTTTTAAACCAGCAACATCACTAAATTTAGTTTTAGCACCATCTGTTGTTAGTCTAGCTCTACTTCTACCAAAATCCATTGAACTTTTATTACTACCTGCTACTTTAGTAAATAGGAAGTAAGAGGCAACAATAATTATCGCAAGAGGTAGGAAGTTAACAATTAAATAGATTAAAGAAACAGATCCCGGATCTTTATTAGTTTCGTATACATCCAAATCGTTTTCTTTAGCATAAGTAGTTATTTCGATTAAATCTTCTTCAACTACTCTAGCACTAAAGGTTTCTTTTTCTTTATAGTTACTTAGTTTACCTTCAATGTAATAAACAGATTCACTACTTTTAGGGGTAATAGTTATTTCTGTTACATTACTTTTTTCTAATTCACTTAATAGTTCACCAGTTGTAAATTCATGAGTAATTGTTCCACCATAATTTAATACAGTTAGAACAAAAAAGATTACAATTAGTAATACTAAATAAGGAAAGAAATTTTTTATAGTATTATTATTTTTTTTCATTTTCATTCTCCTTTTTCGTTACACATTTATATATTATATCATAAAATTCATTAATATTTTTATCAAAATTTGATTTTTTTATGCCAGGGATCCATATTATGTTATCCATATTATCAACAACTATTGGGTAGGTATCTCTTAATTCTTGGGGAATTTTAGCATTTACAAAGATGTCTTGAATTTTTTGTTTACCGTTTAAGTTTTTTATTGCCATTACATCGTGAGGTTTTCTAGTTCTAACTTTTAAAGGTAAGTTTAGTTCTTTACTATTTAGTCTTAAAATATAGTTACTTTTTAAAATATCAGTTTTAGGAATACTTTCAATTATAAAGTCATGCCAAATTATTTTATCTTTTAATATTTGCGGTTGGTTAGGAACTTTTTCTCTAGCAAAAAAAACAGTATCGTAGTTTTTTATTAAAACTTTTTTTAGAGGTAAATTTATTTTACTACTAGCTTTAGAACTATTACAAAGTTTTAAAATTAAGGATAAGTGTACATCATTTATTTTATTAATATTATCTTGATATTCCTCTTTTAAAATATACTCAATCACACGTTTTTGTAGCACAATATTTAATTTTTTAAATTCGTGCAAGTTTACTTTATCAAAATAGTATACAGTAGTCAATAGAGATTTGGTTTTTATTTCTAAATATTCGTTAATTTCGGTGATTTCTTGGTTAAATTTTAGAAATTTGTTAAGAATTTTAGGATTTTCTTGTTTTAATAAAGGGATAATGTTATTACGAAAACGATTACGGGTATGGATATTTTGATAGTTGGTTATATCGCTACGATATTCAATATTATTTAGTTTATTAAATTTTAAGATATCTTCTTTAGTTACATTAATAAGAGGTCTTACTAGTTTAAAGTTTTTATATTCAGTTATTTTCGAAAAACCACTATAACCTTTTAAGTTACTACCTCTTGTAAGACGCATTAGAATAGTTTCGATTAAATCATCACCATGATGAGCAGTCATTAAGTAGTTAGCGTGATATTTATTAACTAAACTTTTAAAAAAATCATATCTTTTATTTCGGGCGTTATTTTCAAAGTTTTTAGTATTTGTAAAGTTTAGACTTAGATATTCAAAAATACAGTTATTTTGTTTAGTTATATTTTCAACAAAGGTTTTTTCTTCGTTACTTTCTTTTCTTTGGTTATGATTTAGGTGGGCGACAATGATTTTTAGGTTATAAAGTTTTTTTAAGGATAGTAAAAGATAAAGTAGGCACATAGAATCAGGACCACCTGAAACACCTACAACGATTATATCATTTTCATTTAATAAATTTTTTAAATATGTTTGTACTTCTTCCAAGTTTATCACCTAAATTTCTATTATTTTAAAAGAAAAGGGTTTAAAAATCAACTACGAATTGTAATATTTTCATTTTTTAATTGATAGGTATTAGTTACCGTAATAAAAGCATGAGGATCGATTAGGAGAATACTTTCTTTAATACGATAGTAATCTTTAGCATTAATAACACTTAAAATTAGTTTATTTTTATTATTAGTTAGACCTCCAGTACAAGAAAAGTCTGTACTATCGATTTTTAGTTCATCATGAAGATATTTTTTAATGTTAGTAAATTGATTGGTATAGATATAAAGACATTTAGTTTTACCAAGACCAATTATGGTATTATTACTAATTGTATTTATTAAGGCTAGAGAAATAAGTGAGTAAATCAACGTCGAAATATCAAAGATAAAGACGGTTGATAAAATGATTAGACCATCAGTTATCATACTTGCTTTGGACATGGGAATATGAAAGTATTTTTCGATTATTTGATTTAAGATATCAGTTCCTCCTGAGGTATAGCCACTTCTAAAGATTAAACCAAAACCTATACCACTTAGGATACCACCTAAAGTAACGATAAGAATTTTTTCTAAAGAAGTGATATCAATAATTTGATTTATATTAGCAGTTAAAGAGATAAATAACGGAAATAGTAAGGAACCAAGAATTGTTTTTTTAGTAGTATCTTTACCAAGAAGGATAAAGCTTAAGATAAGAAAAATTAAGTTAGCAACAATAATGAAAAGACTTTCATTTATACCAAAAAGTTTATGAAAGATTAAGGAAAGACCATTTACACCACCATAAACAAAGTTATAAGGACTTTGAAATAAGTTAAATGATAGGGCAGCAAGTAATAAGCCGATTATTAATTCAGTATAGTTTTTAAATTTTTTCATTTTTCCCCACTTTTTAAGTTAGCTTCTAAAATAGGAAGTAAGTCACCATCTAAAACTTTAGTGACATTACTAGTTTCAAAGCCACTTTGATTATCTTTTATTAATTTATAAGGTTCTAGGATATAACTTCTAATTTGACTACCAAAATTGATATCAGCAATAGGACCTTTTAAGTCTTTTTTTTGATCTTCCATATTTGCTAAGGCTTGATCATATAGTTTATTTTTTAAGATTTGTAAGGCTCTTTCTTTATTTTTTAATTGACTTCTTTCTTGTTGACAAGTGACAACGGTTTTAGTTGGTAGGTGCGTAATACGAACTGCTGAATTAGAAGTGTTTACAGATTGACCTCCGGCGCCGCTAGAGTGGTAAACATCAATTTTTAAGTCACTTTCTTTGATTTCGATATTGATACTTTGATCATATTCTGGGGTTACTTGAACGGAGGCGAAAGATGTATGACGACGTTTGTTGGAATCAAAAGGGGAAATACGGACTAGGCGATGTACGCCTTTTTCTTTTTTTAAGTAACCATAGGCATAAGGACCTTTAATATAGAGAGTGATACTTTTTAAACCGGCCTCTTCACCTTTTTGAATATCAATTATTTCATAAGTATAGTTATTTGATTCACAAAAGCGTTCATACATTCTAGCAAGCATAGAGGCCCAATCACATGATTCAGTTCCACCAGCTCCAGGGTGAATTTCTAAGTAACATGGTAGTTTATCTTCTTCTTTATTTAAAAGACAAGCTATTTCTAATTCATTTATTTTAGTTTCTAAATTAGTTATATCTTTAGTTATTTCTTCTAAGTCATTATCTTCTAATATATTTAATAGTTCTAAATTATCTTTAATACCATTATTAACATTATTAAAGGTATCTATTTCTTTTTTTAGATTACTATATTCTTGATTTATTTTGTTAGCATAATCGATATTTTGCCAGAAATCGTTTGATTTCATTATATTAGAAAGTTCATTAAGTTTATTTTCTTTAGTTTCTAAGTCAAAGAGTCCTCCCTAAATCTTTTAGTTTAACTTTTAATTCTTCTAATTTAGTTTTTAATTCGGATTTTTCCATATGGCACCTCAATCTTTTTATATTTTATCATGTTTTAATAATATATTAAATGGGGAATTATGTTTGTAAATTAAAATTATTTGATTTTTCTAGCTTTAATAAGGAGATAGTCATTTTTATCAACACTACTTGAAGTTATTTCATTAAAATCAACCATTTTTAGTACT
>CAYLQC010000050.1:0-4885 GCA_964385785.1 uncultured Muribaculaceae bacterium
TTCTCCTTCTATTTTATACATCATATTATCCATTTCCGTAAAAGACATAACACCGGTTACAACATCACTTCTAATCATAAAAGGAGGAATACAATAAGTAAAACCTTTATTAATCATGAAGTCTCTTGCATAAGTTAACATGGCACTATGAAGTCTAGCAATATCTCCAGTTAGATAATAGAAACCATTACCACTAGTCCTTCCAGCACTTTCTTTATCTAAACCATTTAAAGATTCTAAGATATCAGCGTGATATGGTATTTCATAATCGGGTACTACAGGATCTCCAAATCTTTCAATTTCTTTATTTTCGGTATCATCTTTACCAATTGGAACACTATCATCAATTATTTGGGGAATAACCATCATTTTTTCTTTGATAGTACTTCTAATACTTTCTTCTTCTTTTTCGATTTTTGCTAATTCATTATTAATTTCAATAACTTTTTGTTTTTTAGTGTTAGCTTCATCAGTCTTTTTTTCTTTAAATAAAATACCTATTTCATTACTTAAGTTATTTCTTTCTTGTCTTAAAGTATCTCCTTTAGTTTTTAAGTTTCTAACCTTTATATCTAAATCATATACTTCATCAACTAAGGGTAGTTTTTCATCTTGAAATTTCTTTTTAATATTTTCTTTTACTAATTCTTTATTATCTCTTATTAATTGAATATCTATCATTTATAAACACCTCTTATATTTGCATTAATTCTGTTTCTTTTTCTTTTAATAAATCATCAACTATTTTATTATATTTTTGAATTAATTCTTGAACATCATTTAATAATCTTTTTTCTTCATCTTCGGGGTTTTCTTCTTTTTTAATACGATTATTTTCTTCTTGACGAATGTTACGTAGTGCGATTTTAGCTTCTTCTGCTACACTTTTGGCTTGATGAACGTATTCTTTTCTCCTGGCCTCGTTAAGTTCGGGAATAGTTAAAATAATTACTTCGCCATTATTAATTGGTGTGATACCGATATTGGCCTCATTAATAGCTCTTTCGATATCTTTTAGAGTACTTTTATCAAAAGGTTTAATTAATAATTGTCTAGCCTCTGGAACATTAATATTAGCTAAGGAATTAATTGGAGTTGGTGTTCCATAATAGGAAACATTAATACCATTTAACATAGAGGGATTAGCTCTTCCTGCTCTAATGTTTACAAATTTGTTTTCTAAAGCATCAATTACTTTTTGCATTTTTTCTTCAATATTCATTATTTTTTGCCTCTTTCTTTCTAATTTAATTCTATAACATCATTATAATCGAAGGTGGTAGTTTTGACAATATACATCATGATTAAGTTACCATCTTGATCAATATAAATAGTATATTCTAAGTTATTTAAAGTACTATCGATATCTATAGAATTTAAGGATAATTCATTTAAATGATTTTTTAAAGTTTTGGTAGCATTATTTAAGTTAGTATTAAATAATGCTAATAAGTTATCTTCAGTTATTAAATTACCATTAGTAATATCAAAAGTATAAGATTTAAGATTATTAATAGTTGATAATTCTTCTTGATAGATAAATTCGGTACTTACTAAAGATACATAGTTATCATATTTATATATACTAAATTCTGGATATAAAACTTCTTCAGTATTTGGCGTATTTTTTAAAGTATCAACATATTCTTTTAAATTATTAGTAATTAAAGTAGCATCAGGACTATTTAGATTAATTACCGGATATTTATAAGTAAGATTATTTATGGTAGTCGAAGTTGTATAGTAAATATAATCTTCGTTAGTATTAATTTTTAAATTAATAGTTTCTTCTTCTTTTACTTCATTATTTGTATTGTTATTTTGAGTAGTTTTTTGTTTAATTAAATAAGTAGAACCAACAATAATAATAACGATTATAAAGATAAAGAATAATATACCTAAAGCATTATTTCTTTCTTCTTTCATATTAGACCTCCATATACTTTTTAATAGCTATATCAAATTCAGCTTTTAAAAGATTTTTTTGAGTATCAGTAAAGTAATCTTCAGGAGTTATTTCTCCAACTAAGTTAGTTATTTCATTATTAAAGTAAATTATGTTACCATTTTTAACTATAATAACTATTGGAGCAGATAAGTCAAAGTTACCTAAATCATTACTTATTAAATAAGGTTTTAGTTTATTTACAATATTTTGATAAGTATTATTATTTAAGTTACGATCTTTTAAAAAATCATAGTAATAAATTACTTCTAAGTTATTTAATATACCCATTTCATTTAGGTAATCAGCATAGTAGTGCGACCAGATATTAGAGGGAAAGCCTAAGAATAATACACCGGAAGAGTTATTTAAAATATCTAATATTTCGGGAGATGTAGTATAACGATAGATATTATTTTTAGATATATCTTTATAACTACTAGCAAATTTTACGTTATCAGATACTTCTGTATTATAGTCTTTAGTTCCTAAATAGATAAATAAAAATAACATGAAGATAAAAATGATTAATTTTAAAATATTTTTTTTATTTTTTAATAATTTCATTATTACATCACGTTATTATTATAGCAAAGTTATTTTAAAAAGTCATTAAAAGAAAAAAGACAAGTTAATGTCTATTTTTCGTTTACTTGGTTCATTACTTCTTCAGCAAAGTTTTCACATCTTTTTTCCATACCTTCGCCGACTTCATAACGAATCATTTTCTTAATAGTTCCACCATTATTTTTAACATAGGTTTCAACATTTAAATTACTATCTTTAATAAATGCTTGTTCAGCAAGACAAACTTCTTTATAGAATTTATTAAGTCTTCCTGTGACAGTTTTTTCAGCAATTTCGGCAGATTTACCTTCATTAATTGCTTGTTCTTTTAATACTTCTTTTTCTCTTTCGATAACAGATTCTGGAACATCTTCTCTAAATAGATAGGTTGGTCGCATGGCAGATGCTTGCATGGCGACGTCTTTGGCAACACTTTCATTTGAACCATCTAAAACAGTAAGACAAGCAATTTTACCACCCATATGAAGATAAGTACCAAAAACTTCACTATCAGATTTTTCTACTACTTCAATTCTTCTTAAAGATAGTTTTTCCCCTATTTTAGCGGTTTTAGCAACAATTAAATCATTAACTGTGCCACTATTTGTATTAACATTTAGAGCACTTTCTAAAGTAGTAGCATCACTATTTAAGATACTATTACCTATTTCATCAATCATGTTAGTAAATTCTTCATTTTTACTAACAAAATCAGTTTCACTATTTACTTCTAAAATAACAGCTTTATTGTTATTAATATAAATATTAGCAAGACCTTCAGCTGCAATACGAGCGCCTTTTTTTTCGGCTTTGGCAATACCTTTTTCTCTTAAGTAATCCATAGAGGCATTTATATCGCCATTACATTCGGTAAGGGCTTTTTTACAATCCATCATTCCGGCGCCGCTTTTTTCGCGTAATTCTCTAACTAAACTTGCAGTAATTTCCATATTAAATTTCCTCCTTATTTTAAATTAGTTATTAATTCTTCTTTTTTCATAGTTGAATAGCCTTTAATACCTTGTTCTTTAGCAAGAGATTTAAGTTCTGCTAAAGTCATTGAATCATAATCAATTTCTTCCTTTTCTTCTTTAGCTGGTTCTTCAACTTTTTCTTCTTTAATAAATTCTTCTTCTTTGACAATTATATCTTCTTTAGATGTTGGTTCGTTACTTTCTTTTTTACGATCTTCTTCAGTTACATAATCAACCATTTCTAAACCACGAGATTCACAAATAGCATTATTTAAAACACCAATAACAACTTTAACAGCTCTTACCGCATCGTCATTAGCTGGAATAATGTAATCAACATCGTCTGGGTCACAATTAGTATCAACTATACCAAATACCGGAATATTTAGTTTTCTTGCTTCTCTAATTGCATTATATTCTTTTTTCGGATCAACAATAATAATAGCTTGGGGTAATTTATTCATATCACGTATGCCACATAAAACCCGATTTAATTTTTCATATTCTTTTTTAAGTCCAATAACTTCTTTTTTAGGTAAACGTTCAAAAGTACCATTTTTTTCCATTTCTTCGATTTCTTCAAGACGTTTTACTCTTTTTCGGATGGTTCTAAAGTTAGTTAAAGTACCTCCTAACCATCTTTCTGTTACATAAAAACTTTCACTTCTTATTGCTTCTTCTTTACAAACTTCGCTAGCTTGTTTTTTAGTACCAACAAATAAGAAAGTACCACCGTTATCAGCAATTGCTTTAATTTCTTGATAAGCAAGTTCTAGTTTTTCAACGGTTTTAGCAAGGTCAATGATATGTATTTCATCTCTTGCTGCAAAAATATACGGTTTCATTTTTGGATTCCATCTTTTAGTTTGATGACCAAAATGAACACCTGCTTCTAATAAATAACTCATAGAAACTACGGCCATAAATTAATTCCTCCTTCGTTTTTTCACCTGTTAGGTTCATCGTTTTTACCTCACCCTCTTCGGGCACTCGAGGTAAAAACTCCCCTCCCATGTTTATTTGCTTAATTTTAAAAGCCATTTGTATTTTAACAAAAATCTATAACTTATACAAGTATTTTATGCTTATTTTATTAGTAAGTTTTTTTGATATTTCTCGTAATAAATTCTTTTTAACTCTTTAATAAGTGTTTTATTATGATAACTAAAAATGGAAACAACAACATAATTAATATCATATTCATCAATTATTTTAAACATTTTGGTTTGGAGTTTATTTAAGAATTCATTAGTTAAAAAGTTAGTTATATCAATATATAAAGTACATTCTTTATAATAAATATGCATATAATCACCATAATTAATATAACAGAAATTAAATATTTTTAAAGGGTTTCGACATTATATACTTAAATTTTCTTTACATTTTAATTTATTTA
>CAYLQC010000051.1:0-4825 GCA_964385785.1 uncultured Muribaculaceae bacterium
GCGTGATTATGAATTTGCTAAGAAATTTAATATACCAATTATTCAAGTTTTAGAAAGTTCCGATGGAGAAGATTTTGATATAAATAAAGGGGCTATGGAAGGTGATGGCATTCACATTAATTCCGGATTCTTAAATGGTTTAGATAAAGAAGAAGCTATTAATAAAATGTTAGATTATTTAGAAAAGAATAATTTAGGTAAAAAGAAAGTTAATTATAAAATGCGAGATTGGATTTTCTCAAGACAAAGGTTTTGGGGCGAACCAATACCAATGATTAATTGTCCAAAATGTGGATGGGTACCAATGAATGAAGAAGATTTACCATTATTACTTCCAGATGTTGCGGAATATGAACCAACTGATACCGGAGAAAGTCCTTTAGCAAAAATTGATAGTTTTGTAAATTGTACATGTCCTAAGTGTGGAGGCAAGGCTTTTAGAGAAACGGATACGATGCCTAATTGGGCAGGATCTAGTTGGTATTTCTTAAGATTTATGGATCCGCATAATGATAAAGAGTTTGCTAGTATGGATGCTATGAAGTATTGGGGACAAGTTGATTGGTATAATGGTGGTATGGAACATACGGCAAGACATTTGTTATATGCGAGATTTTGGGTACAGTTTTTATATAATATTGGTTTAGTACCAAAAAAGGAAATGATTTGGACGAGAGTTAGTCATGGTATGGTATTAGGTTCTAACAATGAAAAAATGAGTAAAAGTAAGGGTAATGTTATTAATCCGGATGATATTGTTAATGAATATGGAGCAGATACTTTAAGAATATATGAAATGTTTATGGGAAATTATGAAGAAGACGTGCCATGGAGTACAGATTCTTTAAAAGGTTGTAAGAGATTTTTAGAAAAAGTAATTCGTTTAAAAGATAAAGTAAGTAATGAAGAAGGCTATAGTAAAGAGTTAGAGAATTTAATTCATAAAACAATTAAGAAAGTAACAAATGATTTAAGTACTATGGCTTATAATACGGCGATATCAGCTTTAATGATTTTAGCTAATGCATACTCAGAACAAAAAACGATTACGAAAAGTGATTACCATGTTTTATTAGTTTTATTAAATCCAGTGGCTCCCCATGTAACCGAAGAATTAAATGAAGAATTAGGATATAAACCTATTTGTTTAGATAAATGGCCAGAATATAGTGAAGAGAAGACAGTTGATAAAGAATTAAATATCGCCGTTCAAGTTAATGGTAAAGTAAGAGGAGTTATTAGTATTAACAAAGATGAAGATGAGAGTATTGTTAAAGAAAAGGCTTTAAAACAAGAAAAAGTTGCTAAGTATATTGAGGGATTAGATGTTGTAAAAATAATTGTAGTTCCCAATAAAATAGTAAATATAATTGTAAAGAATTAATAGATTTATTAGTTCTTTTTTATTTAATTAAAAAGAGCCAACTTAAAATTAGCTCTTAGTTATTAGTATAGATAATTTAATTATTCTTCGTAAGTAATAGTTGCCCAATTAGCATAAATAACGATATCATCATTAACAATTGTAGTAGTATCAAACGGTTCATTAGTATTTAGAATAGACCAACCAACAAAAACGTAATCTTCTTTAGTAGGATTTTCTAATTTTTTTAAAGTTTTACCATTACGTACTCTATAAGTTTTTAATTCAGTATCATTACTTATATAAACCGTAACAGTAGAATGATTAAAATGATAATCATAACTATAAATAATAACAATAACAAGTAATATTAAGAGAGTAATAAATATTTTTTTTAATTTATTCATAAACAATACTTCCTTTACTAATATATATTTTAACAGATTTCGACATTTTTGGCGATATTAATATGTTAATATTTTAAAAAAAGAGGTGAAATATGTTAGTAAAGTGTTTTGATGAGTCACATGAAAAAGACTTAGAGTATCGGATTAATGCCTTTCTTATGGAACAAAATAGTGATATAATTGATATTAAGTATCAAGTAGCTATTGGTGTTTGTGGGGAAGAACAATTATATTGTTTCTCAGCCATGGTTATCTATACCCCAAAGGATGAGTGAGGTAAAGTGAAGAAAAGTGGATTTGTGGAAGGAACTGTAATTGCAACAGCAGCGATTGTAATTACCAAAATAATGGGAATTTTATATGTAATTCCTTTTTATCAAATGGTAGGAAGTTTAGGTAGTGCTTTGTATGCATATGGCTATAATATATACAGTATATTTTTAGATATTTCTACAGCTGGTATTCCACTTGCTTTAAGTAAAATAATTAAAGAGTATAATACATTAGGTTTAATGGATGCTAAAAAAAGAGCTTTACAAATTGGGATAAAAATTGTTAGTGTTATTTCAATAGTGATATTTTTAGTTTTAATAGTGTTTGCTAAACCAATTGCTACAATGATTATTGGGGATTTAACAGGTGGTAATAGTATAAGTGATGTTGCATTTGTAATACGTTGTGTTTCATTAGCTATTTTAGTAGTACCTTTTTTAAGTGTTTTTAGAGGGTATTTACAAGGTCATAATATTATGAATGTTTCAGCAGTTAGTCAAGTTATTGAACAAGTATTTCGTATTATTGTGATTTTAGGTGGGGTTTATTTAGCAACTTATATATTTAAATTACCGCTTGCTAATGTTATTGGTATTGCTGTTTTAGGAGCTTTTGTAGGAGGAATTGCGGCGATATTATATGTTGCTATAAAAACAAATAAGAATAAGGAAGAACTTAATTTAGTTAATATTGAAAAGAAAGATGATGTAAGTAATAAAGAAATAGGAAAGAAAATAATTTCTTATGCAATACCTTTTATTATTATAACTTTAGCTTTTTCACTTAATAATTTTATAGATATGGTAATGATTTTAAGAACTTTAGAATATTTAGGAATTGATACAGCAACAGTGGAGTTTGCAACAACTTCGATTACGACATGGAGTACTAAAATTAGTATGATTGTTAATTCAGTAGCTACAGGACTTATTACGAGTTTAATTCCAACAATAGTGGGAGCTTTTACAAGAAAAAATTGGCAAGAAGTAGAGAATAAATTTAATAAAGCTTTACAGTTAATATTAGTAGTATGTACACCAATGTGTATAGGACTTTCGTTATTATCAAGAAGTGTTTGGAGTGTGTTTTATGGGGACTCTTTAATAGGTAGTAGAATATTATCAATTCAAATAATTGTTTCGTTATTTTACAATTTATTTTTGGTTACTAATTCGGTTTTACATGGACTTAACAAATCGAAAACGGTATATCGAAATGTTTTAATTGGGTTAGGGACTAATGTATTATTAAATGTACCTTTAATGGTTTTATTTTATAAATTAGGTTTAGCACCTTATATTGGGGCGATTATATCTACTTTAATTGGTTATGTAGTATCATTTACAATTACTTTAAAAGGTTTACAAAAAGAACATAATATTCATTATACAGATACTTTACAAGTGCTTATTAAAATATTAGTTCCGTTAATTAGTATGATTATTGTGGTAGTACTATTAAAAATGATTATTCCACTTAATATTGGAAGTAAGACGTCTTGTATTATATATATAGCAATAATTAGTATAATTGGGGCAGTAGTTTATTTAGGAATTAGTTATAAAATGAAAATAATTGATTATGTGTTTGGGGAAGATTTTGTAAATAAAATAAAGAAAAAACTTACCTTTAGAAAGGCAAGTTAGTTAAAGCATATACATATTGGTAGGATTTTCAGTTTGATTTAGAATGTTAGAGTTTTCTAATTTTGATAGACGGGCATCAAGACGATTTAGATTACGTTCAATTTTAGCAAGGCGACTTTCTAAATCAGATGAGTATGACTCTGTTCCATAGAAACTTTGATTAGTTGGAAAGGAATTGGGATAGGGCATATTGTTGAAGTTAGGGGTAGGGATATATCCTGATTGGGAAAAACTGGCTTCGTTAAAAAAGGTGTTACGATCTTTTTTCATAGGTTTTCCTCCTTACATTTTAGTATATGTAATAGTTTAGAAAGTAGTGATAATTTTGAGACTTAGAAATGTTAGAAATGCTTTAGAAATAGTAAATAATAGTGAGTATGTAGTAGATTATACTAAAGTAGAAAAAGGAACGTGGAATAAAGTATTTGGTAATGATAATGAAATACATTTAGAAATTGGCGTTGGGAAGGGCAAGTTTATTTATGAAATGGCTTTAAATAACCCGAATATTAATTTTATTGGAATTGAAAAGTATGCAAGTATTTTAATAAGAGCAGTACAAAAGATAGAAGAGGGGCCATTACCAAATTTAAGATTGGTTTTAGTAGATGCTAAAAACCCAGATTTATTTTATAAAGAAATTAGTTGTATTTATTTAAATTTTTCTGATCCTTGGCCAAAAAATAGACATGCTAAAAGAAGATTAACTAGTAGAGATTTTTTAGAAATTTACGATAACTTTTTTAAAAGTGGAAAAAATAAGATTGTGCAAAAAACGGATAATACAATTTTATTTGCCAGTAGTTTAAAAGAACTTAATAATTATGGTTATTATTTTGAAGAATTAACAATGGATTTAGCTAGTACTAATATTCCTAATATCGAAACAGAATATGAACAAAAATTTAAAAGTAAAGGAATAAAGATAAATTATGTAAAGGCGATTAAAAAGTAAATTTAAACTAATTTTATACCAGTAGTTATAATTTCTTTTACAAAATAATTAGAGTTTGATTCATAATCTTTTTTAGTTATAGGATGTGGTTCTATTCTGGCATCTATATCCCAAGTCATTCCCATTAAATTTGCCATACTATCATAAATATCTTTAAAATCATCAGAAATAATAGCAATAT
>CAYLQC010000052.1:0-1741 GCA_964385785.1 uncultured Muribaculaceae bacterium
ATATTAACATAAAAACGACTTTTTGACAAGTCGGATAATTCTTTGGTAGTCTGTACGGGATTTGGACCCGTGAATGTCACCTTGAGAGGGTGATGTGTTAAACCGCTTCACCAACAGACCAAAAAAATAACAATATCTTTAAAGACATTGCTATTTTATCATTTTTTTTTAATTCTTACAATGATTATTAATCAATTTGAACATATTTTTTCTCAGGTATTTCTTTAGTTTCAGCTTTTTTAGGAACTTCTAATTTTAAGATACCGTTTTTAAAACTTGCTTTAATATCTTCAACTTCGATACCTTCACCAATATAGAAACTTCTTGAGCATTCACCAAAGTATCTTTCTCTACGTACGAATTTACCGTCTTCTTCATCTTTTGTTTCTTTGTTTTGACTGGCATTAATTGTTAAGTAACCATCTTCAATGTCAATTTTAATGTCTTCCTTTTCAAAACCTGGTAAATCAACTTTTAAATCATAGGATTTTTTGTGTTCTACGATATCCGTTTTCATTACCTTACTGTCACCACGAGTGAAGAATGGATCGTCAAAAATATCGTCCAAAAGACTAAATTCATTTTTTCTTGGTAGCATCATCAATATAATCATTTCCTTTCCTATAAAATATCATACACGATATTTATAAAAAGTATTCATTAACTTTTTACAATTTAATCATAGCACAGTGTTTTGGCACTGTCAACAATTAAGTGCTAATTTTTTTAAAATATTTTATTCATTAGGTAAAGTTAACAAATAGTAGGCAGAATTAGTATTTAAAGTACTACCATTATAAGCATAAAGTTTATTATTTACAATACCAATATTATCGTATTTAGTAGCAGTAATACTTCTTTTATCTGTTGATAATCTATCTCTAGTGCCATCATAAGTTACTTTGTATTTACCCTCACTATAAGTTAAATCAACAATTATAACATCTCCTAAATCGGTAAGGGAAACTATTCTTAAAGTATCTTCTTCATTATTAGCAATATTGTTTTGAAATTCTAAATAACTATTATAATTATAAATATTATCATTAGACATTACATAGTTACCGTCTTTTATAGCATCTTCAATAGAGAAATTGTCTGCTAATAGTTCTAGTTTTTTAAATGTGGTATCAATATCACAAGAGTTACCTGTTCCATAAGTAATATAGATTTGATTAAATAATAAACCATCTATAATACCATAATCAGTTATAGTATAGTTTTCTAAATAGTTATAGTAATAAGTAATACCATCACAATCTAAGGTTTCATAACTATTAATCATATTATCTAAGTCTTTTTTTAAAGATTTAATACTTCTAATTGTACTAAATGTAGCTTTATAACTACAACATTCTTCTTTTAATTTAACAAATTTAGGTACTTCAATAGTTTTACCAGATGCTTCAGAGTTATAAGTAGATAAACCATAGGAAATATTAGAAAAAACAAATATGATTATAATAATAAAGATAAGGAATAGATAAAGAAATTTTTTGGATTTTTTAGGTTTTGGTGGATTTTTCTTTTCTATCTTTTTCTTAGTTTTTTTCTTTTTAGGTTTCTTTTTTTTAGTTTTAAAGTATTTAACCACTTTTTTAATAAAATTAGATATAACTTTACATAGTTTTTTAAGGATTTCTAGGATAAAGTTACCTAACTTTTGTAAATTAACAAGTAAAGTGTTTAAAATATTGGAAAAATTTTTACTTTTATTAGATGTTTTTTTGACATTTTTAGT
>CAYLQC010000052.1:1841-4819 GCA_964385785.1 uncultured Muribaculaceae bacterium
TATTACGGGTTTTATTTTTAGTTACTTTTTTAGGAGCAGTCTTTTTTTTCTTTTTTAAATTCTTTTTTCTTTGTGCCATAATACTTCACCCGCCTTTTAATTATTATAACGAAAATAAGAATAAAAAGATACTACTTTTTTGTTATTTTAGTTATTCTTGATATTACTTTGTCAGTACCTAAAATATGCATTATTTCATAAAGATTAGGAGTTATTGATAAAGATGTTAGAGCAATTCTAATCATATTAGATATGTCTACAACACTACCTTTATATTTATCTTTATTTTCTTTATATTCTTTTACTTCACTTGCATAATTAAATTCTTGACATAACTTTTTAATTTTATTAAACCATTCTTCTTGATTATCTAATTCATTATAATATTTAGTAAGATAAGTTGTTAATATTGTTTTTACTTCTTCTAAATTATATTCTTTAAAGTCATATTCAATGTTATTAAAATATTCATCATACATATACCAAGTTTTTTCTTTGATTTCACTCCAGTAAGTATAATCTTTTCGTGGTTTTTTTTGAACTCTTTCGATATTATAAATAGCCATAGAATAATCAGGGTAAGTTTTTAAAATATTATAAAATTCGAAATCGTATTTTTTACTCCAGTTTAAAACTTCGTTATATACTTCTTCTTTTGATAAAGTACTGATATAATTTTTGGAAATGTTATTAAGTTTTTCTAAGTCAAATAAAGCTCCACTAGGACTCATTTTTTTAGGAGAAAAAGGAAAATCGGTAAAAGAAGATTTAGGGTTATTAGTACGCCATGCTTCGTAATTAGAGTTAACAATAGTCATAATTGCTTCAATAACAGCATAGGCAGGATAGCCTTTTTCTTCATAGTAACTCATTTTGGCTTCGGGATCGTAACGTTTAGAAATTTTTCTAATGCTATCACCATCTTTTTTTAAGATTAAAGGAATATGAATATATTTAGGCATTTTAAAGCCAAAAGTTTTAAATAGTTCATAGTGAATAGGTATAGAACTTAACCATTCTTGACCACGAACAACATGAGTAGTATGCATTAAGTAATCATCTACTACATGGGCAAAGTGATAAGTTGGTAAACCATTAGTAGATTTCATAATTGGAATATCAATATCGTTTTCGGGAAATTCGATTTCACCATTTACTAAATCATTAAATTTAAAACGATTATTAAAGTTACCACTACTTTTTAAGCGGATTGTATAAGCATCGCCATTTTCTATTTTTTTAATAGCCTCTTCTATGGGTAAATCGCGGTATTTGGCATACCTGCCATAGATACCTATTCTTCTTTTATCTTGTTTTTGGGAATTTCTAATGGAGTCCATTTCTTCTTGAGTTAGAAAACAAGGATAGGCTTTTCCCTCAATTATTAAGTGTTTAATAAAAGTTTGATAGATTTCTTTTCTTTCGCTTTGAATATAAGGGCCGTAATTGCCAATTTGCTCGTTGGTATCTAGATATTCGTATTCATCAGGATTTAAGTTATAGTGATTTAAAATGGAACGTATATAAGAAATAGCTCCTTCTACTTCTCTTGTACTATCAGTATCTTCATTTCTTAAGTAAAATACGCCATTACTTTGTTTAGCAAGTAAGTAATCTATTACACAAGGCATAAAATGTCCTATATGCATAAAACCAGTAGGACTTGGAGCAAAGCGAGTTACTTTGGCACCATCTGTTAAATTCCTTTCGGGATACATATTTTCATAATCTTTAATAGTTTTTTTAATATTAGGAAATATTAAATTAGCTAAATCTTCTCTATTCATTATTATCAACAACCTTTACAAATTCCATATTAAGAATAGTTATATCTTTAATTGGTTTATCACTACTATCAACAACTACACTACCAATATAATCTACCGTATCCATACCAGCAATTACTTTACCAAATGCCGCGTAGTTACCGTCTAAACTAGTATTATCTTCTAACATAATGAAGAACTGACTACTTGCCGAGTCCATACTAATACTATTTCTAGCCATAGAAATAACTCCTCTTTCATGACTTAAGTTATTAGTTATTCCATTAGCACTGAATTCACCTTTAATAGTATCCGCTGTTTTACCAAGATTAGTACCATCACCAGCTTGAATGACAAAGTCTTTAACAACTCGATGAAATATGATACCGTCATAGAAGTCACTTTCAACTAACTTTTTAAAGTTTTTAACAGTTATAGGGGCAGTATCAGGGTATAATTCTAAAAGTATTTTTTGGTCATTATCTAAATTAATAACAACATTATTAGTTTGTTTATTAGTTATTTGATAAGTAATATTATCATAGGTTAATTCTTCACTTAAGGTTTCTTTATTACAACCGGTTAAGAATAAAGTTAATATTAAAATAATAAAAATAGTTTTCTTTTGCATATTTTAGCCATCTTTCTAATTAATTTTTTAAATCATTTCCTATTTTACACTAACTAAGAAATAAATTCAATCTCACAAACTAAGTCAATATTTAATTCTTTTTTTACTTTACTTTTAATTTCTTCAGTTAAATTCTTTACATCATTACCAGTAGCATTACCAGTATTAATAATAAAGTTAGCGTGTTTATTACTAACCATTGCTCCCCCAATTCTTTTACCTTTAAAGCCTAAATCTTCAATAATTTTGCCGGCACTTAAACACCCAGGGTTTTTAAATACACTACCAGCAGAGGGGTATTCTAGAGGTTGGGTAGTTTTACGGACCTTTAAATTCTTTGTAATAGTATTTTTAATATCTGTAATGTTACCTAATTCTAAATAAAATTCAGCCTCAATTATAATATATTCGGGGTGAGTTTTAAATATAGAACTACGATAACCGAAGTTTAAATCTTCTTTTTCTAAAGTTTTTATTTCGTTACTTGCAAGTATTTTAACACTTTTTAAAATATCACTAATAGAGTTATTAAAACAACCGGCATTTTGAACAATTGCTCCCCCGACACTACCAGGAATACT
>CAYLQC010000053.1:0-4741 GCA_964385785.1 uncultured Muribaculaceae bacterium
GTATCATGGCTGCCGTTGCTAATAAAATATTAAAAACTAATAGTACTTTTACAAGACCTAGTAGTGTAACCGAGGCAACAGTTGAATTTGGTACCGTTCCCTTAGAACTAGCAAGTTCTAATACTCCGGATAATTTAAAATATACTGCTTTATTCAAACAAGGTACTGAACCAACCACCGTTTCAAGTCGTTTTGATACTTTAGAAAATCCTACAAATGGCTCTGCAACAACAACTGGTTCAACCATAATTATCTCTTGGGACCCAATTGATACCCCTGATGCTATTGATACTGATGCTTTACAAGAATACTTTAATACCAACTATGGTCAATTTGCCGAAAAATATTATAATGAACGAATTTCTTATAATCAAAACTATATTGGTAATATCGGTTATCAAGTTTATCTTAAAAATTCTGATGGTTCTTTAATTAGTTTAGGATTTACCACTTCAACTAATTATACTTATACCTCAACTGATAACTTAACTTTCGTTATCAAATCATGTTATAGCATATTCAAAAATAATATGAGTAGTGGTTTAGAAATTAGTGTTGGGTCTGGTAGTTCCTCTTTAAGTAGTAATGCTTACCTAACCAATCTAAATCCTAATATTGGAACTCTTAACCCTACCTTTAAAAGTTCAACCTTAAATTACACTTTAACCGTTCCAGATGATACTTCGGTAGTTACCTTTAATCCTACAAGAAGTACCTATACCTCTAAAATTTCCTCATCATCAAATCTTACTTGTAATTTAAATAGTACTACCACTACTTGTAAAATTGAGGTCATCGCCGAAGATAAATCAACTAAAACTTATACTATTCAAGTAGTTAAAAAATAAATCTCTAACCTGGGATTTATTTTTTATTATAATATTTACAAAATTCGAATAAATGGCAATCACTACATTCCGGATTTCTACTCTTACACTTATATCTTCCAAATAACACTAATTGGTGATGTAATAAAACCCATTTATCCTTTGGAAACATTTTCATTAACTTTTTTTCAACTGTATTAACATCATCTTCGTCTTTTGCTATTCCTAACCTTTTACTAACCCTTTCAACATGCGTATCTACAGCAATAGTTGGCACATTATAAATATTACCTAAAACGACATTACAAGTCTTTCTTCCAACCCCTGGTAAACTCTCTAAATACTCTCTATTATTAGGAACAGTACCATTATAATCTTTAACTAACTTTAGGGCGATAGTTTTAATATAACTTGCTTTTCTAACATAAGTTCCAACTGGCTTTATAATTTTTGCAATATCCTCCTCATCTAATTTGGCTAAAGCAAAAATATCATATTTACTAAATAATTCTTTCGTAACCATATTGACTCTTTTATCTGTACATTGCGCACTTAAAACCGTTGCTATTAATAACTCATAATCCCGCTTATAAACTAATTCACATTTAGCATCAGGAAATAATTCATCTAAATACTTTAAAATAATATCTTTTTTATTCATCATCTAACCAATTATAATCAAATAATTCCTTTCCACTTTCTTCTTTTTCTTTCCGTTTAGATTGCATTTTTAAAACATCTTGCATACTCTTTACCCCTTTTTTTTGCCAATTATATAAAATAGCATCAATATATCTTAAACTATTGCCAGCTCCATTATAAACTGCTTCCTTTAAAGCTCCTAGAATAAGTTCTTCACTAAAACCTTTAGAAATCCAGGCATTAATAATTTCATATTCCATTGAAGAAATACATCTACCAAATTCTTTCTCAAAAACCTCATAAATATTTACTTTATCTTGATCTTTTTGCTTTTCTAAAAATAAATCTTCAATAACTTTTTCTAAAGCCTCAATATTAACAACTTCTATCTTTTTCCCCGCCTCATCCTTTGTCGTATCTAACTTAATTAACTTCTTAGTCATTAAAACATTAAAAGCATTAAGAATTTCATTTTCACTATAATGTAAATCACTAGATATTTTAAAAACATCAAAAGTCTTATCACAATTCCAAAAATAAACTAGTAATATAAAATCTAAAGTCCCTAAAGAAAACTTTTTAGCAACCTCTACTAAATAAGTAGGCATTACTAAATTTTTCTCTTTTAATATTAAATCCATTAAAACCACTTCCCTTTATTTAAATAATCTATAATACTCTCTTTTTTATTTATAATAACATCACTTAAAATACTTTCGATAATCTTATCTTTAATATTCTTAACATTTTTAATATTTAAAGTCTTTGCTATTTCCTCATCACTTATATCTAAATTATTTGTTACTTTAATAACTATCTCATTCATTTCTTTAATTTCTTCTTTAGAAATACCTAGTATTTCCGAAGAAACCATTACATCTTTTAACCCATACTTATATATTATCACTGGTGTAATAATTTTTAAATCTAAAATTTCTTTTATTTTCTTAATTCTTACCTTTTCAAGTCTTGTAAATGGCCATACATCTAAAACCCCTAACTGTGCCCAGACTCCAATTATATCACTTGTATAAACTATATTATTAGCAGTTATTCCTAAATATTTTAATAAATCATATTCCTTTAATAAATCAAACCCCTTTTTATTACTTAATATCTTAGTTACTTCTTTTTTAATAACAAAATAACTTAAATTCTTTAAAACACTTCTCTTTTCTTTTATAACTTTTTCTAAACTTTCATCTATTTCAAAATCAAGCGTTGCTTTAAATCTAATTGCTCTTAATATTCTTGATGGATCTTCTATTATTTTTTTATAAGGATCTCCTACCATTCTTATTATTTTATTCTCTAAATCTTTAACCCCTCCTAATAAATCAATAATATTTCCCTCTTTATCCATACATATCGTATTAATTGTAAAATCTCTTCTTAATAAATCCGTATCTAAACTTCCTTTATTATAAAAAATCGGTTTACCATTTTTATTAACTTCGGCATCTCTAAATGTCGTAATATCAATATTAAAATTATCGATATTTAAATGCACTTTATCATATAAAGTTTTAGTACCTGGAAGTATCTTTAATAAACTAGATACACTAGCACTCGTACAAATATCAATATCCAAACTATTAATTCCTAATAAATAATCTCTTACATATCCCCCAACTATGTAAGCCGCCTCTCCCATACTTTCAATTTTTTTAAGTATATCTTTTAAAACATTATTCAATGTACATCACCATCTTTATTTTACTAAAAACCACTAAAAAAAGCCACGTATTATTTGACATAATTAAAATATAATGTATAATATAAATGCAGTAAGTGGCAGTGGTCTAATTTTTTATTAACGTGTTTATTATAAATTGTAAAGTATTAAAGACTGCCCTTTAAGAAATACTCAAAATAAACTCCCTAATAAAAAAATTCCCTAACTTATTGAAAATAGAAAGGAGAATATTATGTCAAGATATACCGGACCATCTTATAAAAAATCCCGTCGTCTTAACTTTTCTTTACTTGAAAATGGTAAAGAACTATCTCGTCGTCCTTATGCTCCTGGTGTTCATGGTAACAACCATCGTAAAAAACTAAGTGAATATGGTATTCAAATGCAAGAAAAACAAAAATTACGTCTTATGTATGGTTTAACTGAAAAACAATTCAAAAAAACTTTTGAACGTGCCAGTCGTATGAAAGGTGTTGCTGGTGAAAACCTATTTATCTTACTAGAAAGTCGTTTAGATAACTTAGTATATCGTATGGGACTTGCTAGAACTAGACGTGGTGCTAGACAATTAGTTAATCATGGTCATATCTTAGTTGATGGTAAAAAAGTAAACATTCCATCATTCCAAGTAAAACCAAAAAGTACTATTAGTGTTAAAGAAAGTTCTCAAGATCATAAAGCTATAAAAGAATCTTTAGAATTAACTCTAAATCGTCCTGCTTATGTTGAATTCGATCCTAAGAAAATGACAGGGACATATCTTAGAACACCTAATCGTAGTGAACTTAATGCTGAAATTGATGAAAGTCTTATCGTTGAATTCTACAGTAGATAGTAAAAAAAATAATTTATACGCAAAATATAAATTATTTTTTTATTTTAAAAAGACTCAATATTAATTCTTACTTTCTTATTATCATGTAAATAAGAATAAGCTTGAACCATCGTTCTTATGGCATTAGCAACATTTCCAGATTTACCTATTACTCTACCCATTTCACTCTCTGGTACCAAAACTTCTAAATTAATTGTCTTATCATCACTACCAATTTCTTTAACACTAACCATATCTGGTTCTTTTACGGTACCTTTTACTAAAAACGCGGTATACTCAACAATATCCATCTTACTTACCTACTTTTTTACTTTCGGCATACTTTTTCATAATGCCATTTTTTGTTAAAATATTTCTTACTGTATCTGTAGGTATTGCTCCTTGTCCTAACCAATACATTGCCCTCTCTTCATCAATTTTAATCTCCGCTGGATTTGTAATAGGATTATATGTTCCTACAACCTCTAAAAATCTTCCATCTCTAGGTGCTCTTGAATCAGCAGCCACAATTCGATAAAATGGTCTTTGTTTTGCCCCCATTCTTTTTAATCTTAATTTAACAGCCATAATAATTCCTCCTTTAAAGCTACATGTAGTATAACATAATTAAAATAATGGTGTCAACATATTTTGGTTGACACTATTTTAAATATTCCGTATCTACTAAATCAATTGCTTTATTATCTTCTTCACTAAGTTCTTCATCCGTTATTACTTCATATTCATCTTCATCATCTAAAG
>CAYLQC010000054.1:0-4610 GCA_964385785.1 uncultured Muribaculaceae bacterium
AAAAGTTGGTTTTTTCTTTTCTAAAATGTGTTATAATACCACCGGAAGTGATTTATATGGAAGACACTATTGCTGTTATATCCACCGCTTTAGGAGTAGGTGCTATTTCTATAGTTCGTTTAAGTGGTAAAGAATCTTTAAAAATTGCTAATAAAATATTTAAAGGTCCTGATTTAACTAAAGTAAAAACTCATACCATACATTATGGATATATAATGGATAAAAAAAAGATAGTTGATGAAGTACTAGTTTCAGTTATGTTATCTCCTAAAACTTATACTACTGAAGATATTGTCGAAATTAATTGTCATGGTGGAATATCTACTACCAATAAAGTATTAGAACTATTACTAAATAATGGGGCTAGACTTGCTAATCCCGGCGAATTTACTTATCGGGCTTTTATAAATGGCCGAATTGATCTTTTAGAGGCGGAGTCTGTTAATGATTTAATATCTTCTAAAAGTGAAGCCCAAAGAAATTTAGCAATCAATGGTTTAAATGGTCGACTTACTAACATTATTAATGAAATAAAAGAAAAAATCTTAAATGTTTTAGCTAATATTGAAGTAAATATTGACTACCCCGAATATACCGATAACCCCGAAGTTAATAAAAATACTTTAAAAACCTCTTTAGAAGATATAAAAAAAGACTTAAAACTTTTATTATCTAATGCCACACAAGGTGAAATAATTAAAGAAGGTATAGATATTGCTTTAATTGGCAGACCTAATGTTGGTAAAAGTAGTATTTTAAATGCTTTATTAAATGAAGATAAATCAATTGTTACTGATATTTCAGGTACCACCAGAGACTTAATCGAAGCCAAACTTGATTTAAATGGTATCGTAATTAACTTAATTGATACCGCAGGTATTAGAAAAACTAATGATTTAATCGAAAAAATCGGTGTTGATAAAAGTAAAAATACCATAAATAGTGCTGATTTAATTATCTTAGTTTTAAATAATAATGAAGAATTAACTAAAGAAGATAAAGAATTATTAAACCAAATAAAAAATAAAAAACATATTATCTTTGTTAATAAAAATGACTTACCAAAAAAAATAGATTTAAAAACTAAAGATATTATTTATGGTAACACTAAAACAATTAATGGTTTAGAAGAATTAAAACAAAAAATAATTACTATGTATAACTTAAACGAATTAGATAAAAAAGACTTAACTTATTTATCTAATGCTCGCCAAATAAATTTAGTCAAACAATCTTTAAAAAATATTGAAGAATCACTAAAAGATATAGATAAAGATATTCCAGTTGATATCTTAGAAATTTCAATTAGAGAATCTCTTGATAACTTAAATGTTTTACTAGGTAATACTTATGAAGATGAACTAATTGATAAATTATTTCAAAATTTTTGCTTAGGGAAGTGATAAAATGGATTACGATGTTATTGTTGTTGGTGGTGGCCATGCCGGTTGTGAAGCCTCTCACATTAGTGCTTTTATGGGTTTAAAAACCCTTCTTATTACTATGAATAAAAAAAATATTGCTGATATGCCTTGTAACCCATCTATTGGTGGTACTGCTAAAGGTGTAATTGTAAGAGATATCGATGCTTTAGGTGGTTTAATGGGTATTATTGCTGATCGAAGTCATTTTCAAATCAAAATGTTAAACAACGCTAAAGGTGAGGCCGTCCAATCTCTTCGTTGTCAAGCCGATAAAATTATCTATCCTAAAAATATGTTAAATGCTTTAGAAAATACGCAAAACTTAACAATTTTAGAAGGAACAGTTGAAAATATCTTAACTACTTCCAATAAAATAAAAGGAGTAGTTTTAAAAAGTGGCAAAGAAATTCTTTGTAAATCTCTAATTCTAACTACTGGAACTTACCTAAAAGCCGATATCCTAAGAGGAAGTAAAAGAACACCTAGTGGACCGCATGGTGAATCAAGAAGTAACTATTTAAGTGATAACTTAAAAAAATTAGGCTTTAATATCATTCGTTTAAAAACCGGCACCCCACCCCGTTTAAAAGCCTCTTCTATTGATTTTACTAAAATGCAAGAAGAATTAGGTGATAAAGTATATCACACATTCTCTCATGACTACCCACCAACTTATAAAATAAATGAACAACAAAAATGTTATCTTATTTATACTAACGAAAACACTCACAAAATTATATTAGATAACTTAGATAAATCAAGTATGTATGGCGGTTATGTAAAAGGAGTAGGTCCAAGATACTGTCCATCTATCGAAGATAAAATAGTTCGTTTTAAAGATAAAGAACGTCATCAACTTTTCTTAGAACCAGAAAGTCTATACTACGATGAATGGTACTTACAAGGTTTTTCTACTAGTATGCCTGAAGATATTCAAGAAAAGTTAGTTCATAGTTTAAAAGGTTTAGAAAATGCTATTATAACTAAATATGCTTATGCTATTGAATATGATGCTATTGATCCTTTACAACTAAAACCATCTCTAGAAACTAAAGTAATTGCTAATCTATTCACTGCTGGTCAAATAAATGGTACAAGTGGTTATGAAGAGGCCGCCGCTCAAGGTTTAATCGCCGGAATAAATGCCGTTTTAAAACTAAGAAATCAAGAACCTTTTATTCTAAAAAGAAATGAATCTTATATTGGAGTTTTAATAGATGACTTAGTAACCAAGGGAACTAAAGAACCATATCGTATGTTAACATCACGAGCTGAATATCGCCTTTTACTTCGTCATAATAATGCTGATTTACGTTTACGCGACTATGCCCATAAACTAGGTACAATAACAGACTTTCAATATCAAAACTTTTTAAACCATAAAAAAGAAATAACTAACTTAAAAAATTTCTTAAATAATACTAAACTAGAACTAACTAAAGAAGTTATAAAAACTTTTAAAGATAATAATATAAACTTACCTTTAAATAAACAAAAATTATCTACTCTATTAAAAAGACCAGAAATTACTCTAGATTTTTTAAATAAACTAATTCCTATTAACTTTAGTGATAATGCTAAAGATGTTGTAAGTATTGAAATAAAATATGACGGTTATATTAAAAAAACGGAAAAAGAAATAAATAAAATGTTAAAACTAGAAGAAAAACAAATACCCCCAAATATTAATTATCAAAATATAAAAAATATCTCTAATGAAGCCAAAGAAAAATTAGAAAAAGTACGCCCTATATCTATTGCCCAAGCTACACGTATTAGTGGTGTAAACCCCAGTGATATATCAAGTCTAGTAATCTATTTAAAAAAGGAATATCCCGAAAATGAATAAAGAAGAATTTATCAAATCATTAGAATATTTAAATATTAATATAACCGAAGATGAATTAAATAAACTAGTTATCTACAAAGACTTTTTAATTGAATATAATACTCATACTAATATTACAGCAATTACTAAAAGTGAAGATATCTATTTAAAACATTTTTATGATAGTTTAGTCTTAAATGAATTTATAAAAGAAAATCTTAAAGTTTTAGATATTGGTACTGGTGCAGGTTTTCCCGGTTTTGTTTTAGCACTATTTAATCCGCAAACTCAGTTTACCTTATTAGATAGTAATAACAAAAAAATAAAATTTCTTAAAGAATTAAATAAAAAACTAAATCTAAAAAACATTACTTTAATTAATGAACGTGCCGAAGACTATATCAAAAATAATCGCGAAAACTTTGATATTGTTACCTCCAGAGCCGTTGCCCCTCTTCGCGTTCTTACCGAAATCTCCCTACCTTTTTTAAAAGTAAATGGTTTATTTATACCTCTAAAAGCTAATCTAACTACGGAGTTAGTTGAGGCAAAACCAACTATTGATATTTTAAAAGGTAAAATCATTGCTAAAAAAACTTATAATCTACCTATTGAAAACAGTAAAAGAACTATTTTAGTAATCAAACATATTGACCATACTTCCTTAACTTATCCAAGAAGATATGACAAAATTCTTAAAAACCCATTGAAAAAACCAACCAAATAAGGTAATATTAAATATAGAATAAAGGGGCAGATAGTATGAACATAGAAAAAAACATTCAAGAAATACCTATTGAAGATATAATTCCTAATCGTTTTCAACCAAGATTAACATTTAACGAAGACGGTTTAAATGAACTCGCCGAATCAATTAAACAACACGGTATAATTCAACCATTAGTTCTTCGTCGTTTAGGAGATAAATACGAAATAATTGCTGGGGAAAGAAGATATAAAGCTGCTACTATGGCTGGTTTAACTAAAGTCCCTGCTGTTATTTCTGATATTGATGATAATAAAAGTGCCGAAGTTGCTTTAGTTGAAAATATTCAAAGACGTAATTTAACTGCTATTGAAGAAGCCAAATCTTATAAAAATCTTTTAGATAGAGGTTACTTAACTCAAGAACAATTAGCAAATAAATTAGGTGTAAGTCAATCTTCTATTGCTAATAAATTACGACTATTAAATCTTGACCCCGAAGTTCAAACTGCCCTTTTAAATGAACAAATATCTGAACGTCATGCCAGAAGTTTATTAACTTTAGAAAACCCCGAAGATCAAAAAAAATGGTTACATAAAATTATAGATGAAAGACTAACTGTTAGACAATTAGATATGGCTTTAAAACAAGC
>CAYLQC010000055.1:0-4561 GCA_964385785.1 uncultured Muribaculaceae bacterium
CCATCACGTTCTGGTTTTAAAGTACGATAGTTAATGGTTTCAGGTTTTTCTACTTCACCATAAGACCAACTACGAATTTTTTCAGGACTAGCTATACCTATTTTTATACCTTTAAAATTATTTACTTCGATCATAAATCTTCTCCCCCTTCCATATCTTCATCATCTAAGTTTTCTGGAAATTCTAAATCATCTAAGTCTTCCTCTTCTTCTTCTAAATCGCTTTCGATATCTTCAGAGTTTTGATTATCTTCTTCATTAGGAGGAGCGATATCTATTTCATCAATATGAATAGCATCTTCTTTATCTTCATCTTCTTCAATATCTTTTAAGTCTAATAGTTTATCATCATTAGTTAAAATTTGAATATCTAATCCTAAAGCTTGGAATTCTTTTATTAATACTCTAAAGCTTTCTGGAACGCCGGCTTGATTAACGGTTTTACCTTTTACTAATGCTTCATAAACTTTAACACGACCGATAACATCATCTGATTTAATAGTTAAGATTTCTTGTAAGACATGAGCAGCACCGTAAGCATATAAAGCCCAAACTTCCATTTCACCAAAACGTTGACCACCAAATTGGGCTTTACCACCAAGTGGTTGTTGGGTAACTAGGCTATATGGACCAGTAGCACGAGCATGAAGTTTATCATCAACCATATGGTGAAGTTTTACCATATACATAACACCAACATTGATACGATGTTCGAATGGTTCACCAGTACGACCATCGATTAATTCAACTTTACCATCTTCACTCATATTAGCTTCGCGCATTTCTTCGTGGATATCATCTAAGTTTGCTCCATCAAAAACGGGAGTGGCATATTTAACACCTAAACGTTTACCAGCCATACCTAAGTGAACTTCTAAGATTTGACCGATATTCATACGAGATGGAACACCAAGAGGGTTTAACATGATATCAACTGGTGTACCATCTGGTAAGTAAGGCATATCTTCTTCTGGTAAAACTAAGGAAATAACACCTTTATTACCATGTCGACCACTCATTTTATCACCGACTTGGATTTTACGTTTTTGAATTATATAAACACGAATTATTTTAAAGACACCAGCAGGCATATCATCGCTATTTTCTTTAGTATAAACTTTAACATCATGAACTATACCATCAGCACCATGTTCTACTTTTAAGGATGTATCTCTTACTTCTCTAGTTTTTTCACCAAAGATAGCATGAAGTAATTTTTCTTCACTAGTTAATTCTTGCATACCTTTAGGAGTTACTTTACCAACTAAGATATCGCCTTCTTTTACTTCGGTACCAATTCTAATAATACCATCAGCATCAAGGTTACGTCGGGCATCTTCACCAACATTAGGAATATCTCTAGTTATTTCTTCTGGTCCTAATTTAGTGTCACGACATTCTATTTCGTAACGTTCAATATGTAGGGATGTATAGACATCATCTTTTACTAAACGTTCATTTAATATTACGGCATCTTCATAGTTATAACCGTTATAAGTCATGAAAGCAACAGTCATATTTTTACCTAAAGCAAGTTCACCATTTTGAGTACTTGGTCCATCAGCAATGACTTGGCCAGCATGAATTTTATCACCTTTTTTAACTAATGGATGATGATTTAAACTACTTGATGCATTAGTTCTTTCAAAGTTAGCTAAAGGATAAGTTTCTTTACCTTTAGGAGATTTTATGACAATTTTTAAAGCATCAGCATATTCAACTACACCATCTGTTTTAGAAACTACTGTACTTCCTGAGTATTTAGCTGCAACATGTTCAACACCAGTACCAACAATTGGAGATTCACAAGTAAGTAATGGAACAGCTTGACGTTGCATGTTAGCACCCATTAGAGTACGATTGGCATCATCATAATCTAAGAATGGTATACAACTAGTAGTTATGGCAACTAATTGACTAGGTGAAACATCAACATAGTCAACGTTTTCTCTTTTACACATAACGTTATCACCATTTATACGAACTAATACTTCATCTTCAACAATTCGATTGTTATCATCAAGTAAAACTGTAGCTTGAGAAATATAATAATCCGCCTCTTCATCAGCAGTCATATAAACAACATCGTCCATTTTAACAACGCCATTTTCAACTTTACGATAAGGAGTAGTTATAAAACCATATTCATTTATTTTAGCATAACCGGCTAGACTAGTAATAAGTCCGATATTTTGACCTTCGGGAGATTCGATAGGACAGATACGACCATAGTGACTGGCATTAACATCACGAACATCCATACCAGCACGATCTCTTGATAAACCACCAGGTCCTAAACTAGAAAGACGACGTTTATCGGTTAATTCAGCGATAGGGTTAATTTGATCCATGAATTTAGAAAGTTGAGAAGAACCAAAGAATTCTTTTAATACAGCGGTAACTGGTCTTATGTTAATTAAACTTTTAGGAGTTACAGAATCTAGTTCTTGAGTAGTCATACGTTCTCTAATAACTCTTTCCATTCTTGACATACCAACTTTAAATTGATTTTGAATTAATTCCCCTACTTGACGAACACGACGATTACCTAAGTGGTCAATTTCATCAACATTACCAATACCAACTTGTAAGTTTAAGTAATAAGATATAGAGGCATAGATATCAGATATAGTAAGTCTTTTAACACTAATTGATTGGTCATTACCAATTATCTTAATAGTTCGTTTAGGGTTGTTTACATCGGCAACAAGTATTTCTTGAATTTTATCATACTCATCTAATTCTTCATTAATAATAGTTTTTTTCAAACCAAAACCGTTTTGGATTACTGGTTTAATTTTAGCCAAAACTTCTTTAGTAACAACTTCACCTTTTTTAGCAATAATCTTTTTACCATCTTTTATATCTTGGGCAAGAGTTGTTTTATATAAACGATCTAAAACATTTAGTTTTTTATTAAATTTATAACGACCTACTTTAGCTAAGTCATAACGGAAATGGTCAAAAAAGCGCATGACAATTTGACTTTTAGCACTATCAAGGGTAGCAGGTTCACCAGGACGGAGTTTTTCGTAGATTTCAATTAAAGCTTCATCAGTATTCTTAGTATTATCTTTTAATAAAGTAGTTTCGATTATATCATTTTCACCGAATACACTTTTAATATCTTCATTACTAGATAAACCTAAGGCTCTTAAGAAAGTAGTAACAGGTACTTTTCTTGTTCTATCAATTCTTACATACATAACATCACGAGCATCAAGTTCATATTCAAGCCATGTACCACGATTTGGTATTACTTCACCAGAAACTATACGACGCCCATTTTTATCAATTTCTCTTTTAAAGTAAATACTTGGTGAACGAACTAATTGAGAAACAATAACTCTTTCAGCACCATTAATGATAAATGTACCAGCATCTGTCATAAGAGGCATATCACCTAAGAATATGGTTTGTTCTTTTACTTCGCCAGTTTCATGGATAAATACTCTTGCCTCTACTTTTAAAGGAGCAGCATAGTTTACCATACGTTCCTTAGATTCTTTTACAGAGTATCTAGGTGTATCAAAGGAATAGTCACCGAAGTCAATTGTTACATTACCTGTAAAACTTTCTACAGGGAATAATTCTTCAAATGTTTCTTTTATTCCTTCTTCTAAAAACCATTGATATGATTTTTTTTGGACTTCTAATAAGTCATCAAGTTCCATTGTATTTTTGGATTTGGAAAAACTTCTTCTTTCTGAATAATCACCGAATTTTTTTACGTTATAAGCCACGATTTCACCCCATCTAACATAATTTTTTAACTAATTTATTTGTAAAAACTTAACACGTCACCAATTTATAATTTTATCAGCATTCAATTTTTATGTCAATAAATTTTCGCTTGAAAAATATAAAAACCTTTATCTTTTTTAATAATTTCAATTTTATAGATATTATCTAATTCTTTTTTGATACTTAAAGCACCTTGATTTTTACGGATAACAAACCAAAGACTACCCTTTTCTTTTAAATAATCTTTAGCATTTTTTAAGATATTTAAGACTACTTCTTTTCCGGCTCTAATAGGTGGGTTAGTAACAATAAGAGAATAGGTATCATTTATATTTTGATAGATATTACTTTCTAATACTTGAGTATTTACTTTATTTTCAAGACTATTTTTTTTAGTTAGTTCTAAAGCTCTTTTATTTATATCAATTAAAGTTACATTAGTATTTAATATTTTAGATAAGACTATACCAATAAAACCATAACCACAACCAACATCTAATATATTAGTAATATTTTTTTCTTTTTCTAAAATAGTTTCTACTAGTAATTTACTACCATAATCAATCTTTTTTTTAGAAAATACTCCATTATCACTATAAAAGATAAACTTTTTATCTTTATAAGAATAGTTTATTTTTATTAGTTCACTTTTTAAATTTTCGTTGTTTGTAAAATAATGTTCCAAAAAATCACCGTTTTTCTAAAGATTAGTTATAGATTGATTATATACTATTAGCTAATTAAAAGTCAATGTAAAATTTATGTAAATTTTTATGATTTTATTTTACTTTATTAGTTATTTGTGATAGTAAGATTTA
>CAYLQC010000056.1:0-4559 GCA_964385785.1 uncultured Muribaculaceae bacterium
ACTTGGTAAAACAATAAGTGAAGCAAGAGTAAAACTAGGTATTTCACAAAGAGAACTAGCAAGACAAGCCAATATGGACTGTGCCGAAGTTTCAAGAATCGAGGCAGGGAAAAGATTAAAACCTAATGTTTTATATTTAAAAGGAATTGCCGAAACTTTAAATTTAAGTATGGTCGAGTTAATGAAACTTGCAGGTTATGATGATATAGATATAAATTTAGGTAGAGATTTTACTAATAAAAGATCTACTGCTGATTATCAAAAACAAATAAAAAGTTATGAACAGTTTTATTTTGATATTTTAGAAGAATTAGAGAGTAGAAGAAAAACAGACTTTGCAATTAAAGGAAGTATTGCTGATTTAATTGACAAACTAGAATTAGCAAGCATTGAAGATAAAGAAATATCAAACGAAGAAATATTAGAAAGATTAAAAGAATTAATACCGATGATTAGACCTAATTTAGAGAAATTTGATAAAACAAAATATCCAACATTTGATATGGCATTATTCCCTAAAGATAATGAAAATAAAATTGCTTTTGTTTCAACAAAAGATGTAAAATAACTTGATCATTATAGGTACTTATTACTCCCAATTAATGTATTAAATTTTGATATATTTTGGTACATAAATGTGTACCTAAATAATCTTATTTTTTTTAGTAAAAATCTTAAATTTTGGTACAAATCGCCTAGTTTTTTGGCTTAAAAAAAGGGTTATTTGTAATACATTTGTAAAACAATTAACCAATTTCCTTAAATTTTTTCTTTATTTTAGTAATACAAAAGTAAAACAAAAAAGATTTTGTAATACAATTTAAATTCTCACAAACTCTTTGTTTTAGGGGTAAACTCGCTACTAGCGAGTTGTTTGTAATACACCCTTATCCTGCTAAAAAAGTTGCATTTAGTTGGTACATTAAAAAAGGAAAAATTGTTTAAAAAAAATCATAAAAAATGTACCATTAATTTTAAAAAAATATATGGTAAATAAAGTATAAAAATATTAATTATATGATACAAAATATTAATGATAGTTTAACTATTACAGATGATTAATATTTTTATTTATCCTTACTTTTGCTTTAGCAAAAGAAAAAAAATAACCTTTTGGCTTTTGTCGTAAGACATTAGCAATTAGGTTATTTTTTGAATAAAAGATACGCAGGAATAGGGTATGTTATTGGTACCAAAATATATATGCGTATCTTTTCTTTTTATTTCAATTAAATTGAAATAAAAAGGCAATAACTATGCTTACGTTAGTTTGCAATAGTTATTGCTTAAAAGGGTTTCAAAAGGGAATTTCCCTTTGCCCACCTAAGTTGGCATTGCCGACTTAGTAGTGGGTTACCTACTTGTCTTAAAGTAGGTTATTTGCAGAAATCCATTAGTTACAAAGTTTCTTTTGGATTTCTGCTTGGATTTAAATTTTCAATCAATTATTCTTCATTTAAACTTTTTATTTCTTGTAATTCAAATCTGTATTTTTGTCCATTTTTATTTATTTCATCCATAAACATATCATAAGGTCTACACCATAATTTATTATCACCATATAAAGCTCTATATGCTACCATTTTTTCGCAAGTTTCACTATGATAAATTATATCTTCAACAATATATAAATCTCCCTTATAGTGTTTATAAATACCTTTAATTTTTAATTCTCTCATACAAATTATTCCTCCTAAAATATTATTTTGCAACACTTTCTATATCTTGTAATTCAAATCTATATTTTTGTTCTACATCAGGGTATTTTTCGTGATCTACTTCACTTAAAAACATATCCATTGGTCTAATCCATAAACTACCATCACCATATAATCTTCTATAAACAACATATTTTTCTTTTGTTTCTGAATGATTTGCAATATCTATAATTAAATAATAATCTCCCTTGAAATGTTTATAAATACCATTGATTTTTACTTCTTGATCATACAAATATGCTGTTAAGGTTTCATATATGTATTCTGCCAAAAATTTTTTCGTAGGTTCGCTGTTTAAGACATCTTCAATGATATCTTTGGGAATACCCATCTCTGATAAAGCACTTTTCATTTTTTTTAAAATGTTACTTTCTGCTCCATTACGATGTTTTAGAAGAAAGGTGATATCATTATCATTTAAGTATTTTACAATTTTTTCTTTTTGAAAGTTTCTGTTTGTAATGATTGTTATAGTCGAAAAAACTGTAAAAACTATTATGAAAAGGCTGAGTAAAAAAGTCCCTATTGTTTGCCAAATATTAAATTTTCTATCTTTCATAATAAAGATCCTCATCTATCGTCATTATTCCAATTGCTTGCCTGCCCATCGAATCATAACTTATCCGTAAGGTTTCTTTTTCTACTTTAACTGTTTCTTCTGCTTTTAGAGGATCGTTTATATAGTAGAAATCATTATCCACTCCAGTTAACAATACTGCATGAGCATTTTTTGGATAAGTATAAGTTTTGGTGCCATCATAACTATACCACTCATAGACTTCTTCCGCTTTTGAGTAATCTATAGTTACCCAAATTACCACAGGTAAAAAATACTTTAAATTATCTATATTGGAATTGGTTAAATTATAAACTTCCAATCTTGGATTATCTTTTAATAACTCCTGTATTGACTTTGCGATTACTGGAGAAAAAGCGCCCCAACCACGATAAGAGTCTTTTGGATCACCGGCATAGTATTTTGAGGGGTCAGGACCATATCTTTTGCCATTTTCTTCATAAACTTTATCCATAGGTAGATATTGTAGAATAAAATCTTGAGGAGTAATGGAAATACCATAATAATTTAACATCATTACAGTACTAACTGCTTCACATCCATTTGGAAAAAGAGGCATTTGAGAAAGTCTTGGAACATTTAAAATTCTATTGTAATCATCGACAAGCCATTCATCTATTCCATATTCATCTTTATACTCATCTAACCATTTTAGTTGTTCTAACTCTCTTTGAATATTATAATTGGTTAGAAAAAGCTGATTGCTATAATAATCTTCCTTTAAAGGTGGGATAATGGCATTTTTGATTTTTTCTTGCTCTTTTACTAATTCATGATATGTTAAGAAAAGGGTCCCAACCAAGGCAATTATTATGAGAAATAAAAATAGAATAAAATAATTTTTTCTTTGTAATTTTTGATACATATGCATCACCTGTTCATTTCAATTATAACAAATTTGTCCTTCTTTTACTATATCCTAGATAAAATTTGACAATGGAAAAAGCAAGAATTTTACTTGCTTAAATTTTGATACATAGAAACAATTAAATCAATTGTCTTTTCATTACCAATTTGTAATAACTCTTTTAAAAAATTGGTTTATGGCGCTTAAAAGGGTATTTAAATAAGATTTGTTATCATTTTTCCCTGTTATAATTACAATATTTTCTAATCTTACACTTTTCGCATTTTGGGGATACGCCACAAATATTTGCTGATCTTAATAAACAAAATTGTCTAATTATTGATTCTACAACTATCTCATCACAGTTATTTAATATTGCTATCTTTTTAATTATACCTAATACTTGTTGTTCTGTTGATATAGCATTTTCAACGGCACCTAATCTAAGACTTCCGAATAATCTTTCTAGAGGTTTACTTGATTTACTAATATTTATGCCAACACGCCTTAAATAGTCACTAGCAACTGTTCTTCCAACTTGGGTTAATTTATATTTACCATCACATAGTAAATTAACAATATCATTATTATTTCCTTTACTAACAAAATTATCTAAACTTCCATAATCTTTCTCGATTTTTTCTAATACTAGTATATTATTAGATAATGACTCCATTTGTTTTTTTAGCATTGGGTTGGAGCAATGAATTTTCTTTAACTTATTAATTAAAATGCTTGGTTTAACAGTTTTTAAATAATTTTTATCATAATGATTAAATATTTTATCGATATTTTTCATATTCTCTCTAATATTATTATCTCCCCATCGATGATTAGATAGTAAAGAGATAATTAATTCTTTTAAATGTTCTTCGAAAGAATATTTTTTGCCTTTCTTTCTTAATTCGACATTATCAATAAAATCTTTTACATCTTTCATATAATCATAATTAATATTGTCCATACTTTCTTTTATAAGAGGATATATATCTTTTAAGTCTTTATCTTCTAATATAATATTTTTCTTTAATACTACATAATTAGGATTATATGCAGTATGATTAGCAATGCAGTATTTTAAAATTTTTATTATTTCTTCATTAGTTAAATATCTAACACTTCTAATTGGAAATATGATTTTGTTTACTTCAACATATTTTATTAGTAAAGTTATTAAATCATATTTTTTGATAATTTGGTCATTTTTCATAAAAAAATATCTCACTTTCTATAAATTATTTATTAACTAATAAAGTGAAATATTGTCTTTATCCCTTATTTTATGGGCATTTGTTAGTTTTTATATTTGGGTATCACCTTTTAAGTTCAACCCAGGGAGTTTTTACCATACGAGGATTACCGTATTCATCGATATGACCACTCGCTCCTTTAATGATATAACCAACGCAATCGACTA
>CAYLQC010000057.1:0-4501 GCA_964385785.1 uncultured Muribaculaceae bacterium
TGTATTTTTCAAATGGTGCTCGTACTCGGGGTCGAACCGAGACTTCTATCACTAGAAAATAGATTTTGAGTCTATCGCGTCTACCAATTCCGCCATACGAGCAAGTACGGGTTAATTATAGCATAAACACAATTTTTAATCTACTAAAAAAGTATTTTGTAAATAAAATGATAATTTACAATTAATTTACTTGTTTAGTTTTTTCCTCTTCTTTGTAAATAGATGTAAATAACTCTTTTTCTTCATTATCTTTATATTTACTTAAATCAATAGTTGGTAAATCATCAATTGTTGCAAGACCAAAATAATCTAAAAAATCACTAGTTGTTCGATAAAGATTAGGTCTTCCTGGCATAGTACTTTTACCGGATGCTTTAACAAGACCTTTAGCAACTAATTTACGGATCATATGTGATGAAGATACACCACGCATTTCATCAACTTCAATTCTGGTAATTGGTTGGTTATAAGCAATAATAGCTAAAACTTCTAAAGCTGGAGTACTTAATAAATTATTTTCGGGATTTTCAACTAGTTTTTGATAATATTCTTTATGTTCTTGTTTGGTAGTAAGTTTAAAAGCATTACCAAGATAACTAATTCTAATACCACGTTCTTCACTTTCATAAGTTGTTTTTAAACTTTTAAGTAAGTCTTTAGCTTCATCTTTAGAAATATTTAAGATTTCACATATTTTATCTAAAGTTATTCCCTCGTCCCCTACAACAAATAATATACCTTCTAATACACCTATTAAATTCATGTTAAACCCTACTTTCTACTAAGATATTGCCAAAGTTTTTTTCTTGGTATAAATTTATTTCATTATTTTTATTCATTTGTAAAACAGCTAGAAATGTTACAATTAAATAATCTTTAGTTGGTTCTTCAAATAAATCAAAAAAGTTTACTTTTTTATTAATTTGTAAGTTTTTTTTGATTGATATAATTCTATCTTCAATACTTAATTCTTTTTTAGTTATTCTAGTGGTAATTGGTTTTTGATAGTTAATACGTTCTTGATAAGCTAAAAAGGCATTTACTAAGTCATCGGTGGTAACAGAGCCATCATTTATTAAAGAAGTATCACTATATTCTTTAATATTTAAAGGAGTTTTAGTATAGAAATCTAATCTTTTTTCTTCTAATTCTTTAAATTTACCCGTAATATTTTTAATTTTTTCATATTCTATAAGACGATTTTTTAAATCTTCTTCATTATTAATAGAAAATTCGTTTTCTTCTTCATCTTTTTCTTCAGTTGTTCCAAGTAACATTTTACTTTTTAAATGAATTAAAGTAGCAGCCATAACTAAAAATTCACTAGCAATATTAATATTTAAGTCTTGTAGTTTATTTATATAATTTAAGTAACTTTCAATAATAACACTAGTATTTATTTCGTAGATATCCATTTCTTGACTACGAACTAAATGTAATAATAAATCAAGTGGGCCATGAAAGTTTTCTATATCAACTAAGTATTCCACTTTTAACACATCCTTTACTGACAGTTAAAACCTCGTGATTCCATTTCAAAATTAATGATTTTAGGAATAGTACCTAATTCATAATAGTAACTATTATCTAAATCACTTAGTTTAGCGTTTTGTAAATCAATTACAATGGTAGCAAAGAAACTAGTACCAGCATTATAAATTGTAGCATTTACCCCACTTTTAGTTTCGTAACTATTAATTAAAGTTTCCCAAGTAGTTAATAATTCATTAAATGAAGAGTTATCACTTGATACTTCCATTACATCTTTTATACTATTTAATTCTTCATTATTAAAGATATAAGTTAGAGTTTCTAAGTTATTGGTACAAGTTAATTTTTCTTCGTTTCCTTCAGACTCTTCTAAAACAACGTTAGGGTAATCATCGGTAGTTTTTTCAACAAAGATAAGTTTGGATATATTAGTTGCCGTATTTTCTAAAATAGTATAGGTATAACTTACACTTGTTTCTTTAGAAATGCCATCTTTTTCTAAGATTATTCTTTCTAATAAGGTATTTTCAGCAGAATAAATTTCTAAGAAATAATTATGTTTACTAAAGTAATATTTAGTATCATTTTGATTAGTAATAGTAAATGATATAGTGTTATTAGTTGTAGAAAAGTGATGAATTGTTATTCCCTCTTCTAAAATAATTGATAAGTCTTCACTATAGGTATAGTAAGTTGTATCTTTTTTTTCTTCTTCTTCACTTTCTTGTTCATTTGTAGGATTAGTAACAACAGTATTATCGGGTTTTTCTTGCATTTTACCAATAAAGTTTTCGATATTTGGTAAAGCAAAAATAAATACTAAAAAAATACCAAAGAAGATAATAACAAAAAAAGGACTACGATTTAAAGTATTTATTTCATCAATTTTAGTTATACTTAATTCTTCTTCATTAATTACAATATTTTTATTATCAAATTTTTTCTTTTTGGCCATATTTATCCCTTCATTCTTAATTAATATTATAGCAAAAAAATGTGGCAAAAAAAAGAGATAGTTAAAATGGTAAAATTAAGCTCTTTGCAAAGATAAATTTAATTCTTTTTCATTTTCTAATTTTCTTTTTTCTTGAATTAAAATAGTACGTTTTATTTGTTTTTTTCTTTTAGTTTTTTTAACTTGAGCAGATTCTAATACTTTGTTTAATTCTTCTTCACTATTATTCCAATCATACCAAATGCTTTTATCATCTTGAAGTTTTTTAAGAGCTTTGGCCTCATGATGGTATATAGTACTTTCAGCTAAACCTAAAGTAGCGCCGATTTCTTTTTGCTTTTTAGGGCTATTATTTATACCAAAGCGAAAACTTAGAACAAGATATTCTTCTTTAGTTAGTTTGGTGTTTTTGTTTTTTTCAAATTCTAATACCTTTTGTAAATCTTCATTACTTTTATTCCATTCATACCAAACATTTTTATTTTCTTGTAATTTTTTTAAGGCTTTTGATTCATGTTGGGATATAGCACCCTCAGATATGCCTAGAATACCTGCTATTTCTTTAGGTTTTTTTGGTTTGTTATCTTCTAGGCCATAATGTAAACTTAGAATAAGGTATTCTTCTTTAGTTAATAAAGATTTTTTTATTTCTTTATAATTTAATACTTTTTGAAGGTCTTCTTGGCTTTTATTCCATTCATACCAAATTGTTTCATCATCTTTCAATTTTCTTAAAGCTTTTGATTCATGATTAGAAACAGTACTTCTAGAGACATTTAAAATATCGGCTACTTCTATTTGAGTTTTGGGAGTATTACCATTTATACCAAAGCGTAGACTTAAGATAAGATATTCTGTCTTAGTTAGGTGGACTTTTTGATTATTTATTTTTAAAGAATTTGGACATTTTTCATAGTAATCTTCAATTTTTTTAGTTTTTATAGAACTTTTTAATTTTCTTAAAGCTTTGGCTTCTATCTGCCTAACTCTTTCACGGGTGATATTAAATTTTTCAGCTATAGATTCTAAAGTATAAATTTTTTCGTTAATAAAACCAAAACGTAATTTTAAGACAGCTTGTTCTCTTTTAGTTAAAGTGGATAAAACTTCGTTTATATCTTCTTTTAGCATCGATTGAATAGCATATTCCTCAGGAGATATTGTTTTACTATCTTCTACTAAATCACCAATAGTAGTTTCGTTATCTTCCCCAACAAATATATCTAAAGATGTTGTGTTTTGTTTAAATGATAATATTTCTAAAACTTTTTCTTCAGATATATTCATTTCTTGGCTAATTTCTTTGGTAGTGGGAGTATGTCCTAGACTATGAGTCAACTCGCTTTCAACACGGGATAGTTTATCTATTGTTTCAAATATATAAACCGGTATTCTTATGGTTTTGGCTTGATTATGTATAGTTCTTTTTATGGCTTGTCTTATCCACCAGATAGCATAAGTAGAAAACTTACATCCTTTTTGACAATCAAAATGTTCTATGGCTTTAAATAAACCAATATTACCTTCTTGAATTAAATCTTGTAAAGAGACTCCCCTATCTTTATATTTCATGGCAATAGCACGAACTAAACGTAAGTTGGCAACAATTAGTTGATTACGAGCAGCGATATCACCACTTTTTATTTTCTTAATTAAAGCAATTTCTTCTTCAGAGGAAAGTTTGGGTATTCTTTCAATTTCTTGAGAATAGATTTTAATACTATCATTATTATAACCTTCTTCGATTTTTAAAAATTCTTCATTATCTTTATATTCTTCTAAACCATTTTGTTCTTTATAAGCCGTAAATAAAGTTTGGAATGTGTGGCTATTTAGATTAATTTCTTTTTTATTTTCTTTATAAAGGTTAGTAAATAAGTTGTTAATAATTGACTCTTTTAATAAGGTATCTAGTTCTTCATCAGTGAATGTATATTTAATATTATCTAATAAATTAAATAAGGGTTTTATTAATTCTATAGTATTTTTGAAAGAAAGATTAGGAGAAATATTTAACATTTTTAAGTAATTTAAGATATTTTTAATATTCATATG
>CAYLQC010000058.1:0-4499 GCA_964385785.1 uncultured Muribaculaceae bacterium
TTTAATTTATTTTTTATCAATTTATTATTATAATCCGGAGGAGGTGGTCCTATGAAAGGAAAAAATGGAATACTTAGTTATTCTTATTATAATATTGATTTTAATAATCAAAATTATAAAACTTTAATAGAGCCAAAAGAAAACACCTATCTACTTAATAGATGCTTTCAAAGTCTAAAAACTAAGGACTAAAGAAACACCTAACTAGCAAATCAAGTGTATCTCTTTTTTGTTCCTCTATGTGTATTATATGCAAAATTCCTTAAAAAATCAAGGAAAACTGAAGAAAATGCCAAAATCTAACATTTTAAATATATATCGCTTGCTTTAACATAACCCTCACTAATCTTATAAGGAGCTATTCCATCACTAACACTTTCAATTGTAAATTCCACATCACATACTGTTTTTATTGACTCTTCTCCGTCACTATTATTATAAATATTACCAGTTATAAACACTCTATCTCCTGCTTTATATTTCAAATCTTCACTTAAATGATTTAAACCAGCCTCTTTTATAATTTTTGGATAATCATAAAATGCGTAGTCGCCATCTACTCTTCCTCTAATTCCTGGTATTTCATCATATGAAGTATTCTGCCACATTCCAGCCTTACCATTATAATTAAAAGTATCACCCCATTCAGCAACCCACTTATCATATAAATCTAATTCCTTAGAATCTAAATTACTTCTAAACCTATCTAAACTAGAATAAATTCCCACATAATACCCCTCATTTTGTAAAGATTCACAATAATATTTAACTATTTCGGTTAAATCACTTTTAGGTAAAGCCATTTGTCTTTTCGATTCTACATCTAAAAATACTGGATATTCTAACTTTTTATCCTTTATTAAACGTAATGTATGTCTTACTTCACTTCTAGCATCATCTAAATTAGTTGCATAACTATATAAATATACCCCAAACGGAATACCTAGTCTTGTACATTCCCTTACATTTCGTTCATAATAAACATCATCTTGAATTTCTAAATCATTACCATATCCACATCTAATAATCGCAAAATCAATATAAGGTTTAACCTTTGTCCAATCAATTCTTCCTTGATAAGAAGAAACATCAATTCCTCTCAAAATAATCACCCATTATAATTTATGCTAAATAAAATATAATAATTATAAAAAACGCCTTAAAAATTATTATTTTATGATACAATAATTATGAAAGGAACTAAAAAATGAATATAATTTTTATGAGACATGGAAAGTCTTCAAACAACGTTAAAAAAATAATCTCAGATAAAGAAATATATTTCTCAACCTTAACTAAAAAAGGTATTAAAAACGTTTTAAAATCTATTAACTATCTACCAGAAAAAATTACCAAAATGTATGTTTCGCCTTTTCCTAGAACGATTGAGACTGCCCACTATGTTTATCAAAAATATCCTAAGTTAGATGTTATTATTGATAACAGATTACGCGAAATATATTATGGTAAATATTCTGGGCATAAGAATAATCAAGATTTAGATAATACAAGACTAAAACAAATAAATGGTGATTACTTTACTAGATTTGGTGACTATGGCGAAAATAAATATGATATTGAATGTCGATTATGTGATTTTTTAAATGATATTTATCAAAATAATTCTCAAGATAGTACTATTTTAATTATTTCTCATGGCTCAATAATTTCATATATGAAAAGATTACTTAATATTAAATCTCCCCATTTAAAAACTGGCGAAATAGAAGAATTTAATCAAATTGATTTTAAATCATTATTAACTTATCAAAAAAAATTCAATAAAATAAAACCATCAAAAAAGTAGTAAAATACTACTTAATTAACTTGCTGCCTTAGTTAAATTAACCTCAGTTGTTTTTAAATCATTACCTCTATAATAACTTATTGTAATTGTGTCCCCTACATTATGTTTATATAATTGATATTTTAAATAAGCTAAACTTGTAATATCTTCATCATCTAATTTAACAATTATATCACCACTTTTTAACCCAGCTGAATCAGCAGGACTTCCTTTTTCAACACTTTCAATATAAACACCACTTGATACTGGAGCATCTACTTGCATATAAATATCTGATAAATTATACATTGAAACTCCTAAATAAGGTCTTTCGATTGTTTCTCCTGATTCAAAACGATTAGCATATAAAATTGCATCTTCAATAGGTATTGCAAACCCCATTCCCTCAATTGATGCTGTACTATAAGAACTACTACTACTTAACTTCATTGAAGTAATTCCTATAACCTCACCATTTGAATTAGATAAAGGTCCCCCACTATTACCAGAATTTATCGCCGCATCAGTTTGCATAACACTCATAACCCAATCACTTACTGAACTACTTGATAAACTTACCTCAACCATTCGGTTTTTTCCTGATAAAATACCTCTCGTTACTGTCCATGAATAAGCGCTGCTATCAATTGGAGCCCCTACCGCAAAAACCGTATCCCCAACTCTAGCATCTTCACTACTTCCTAAAGTAGCCACACTTATTATATTATCACTATCAACAGTTAACACCGCAATATCGGCATACTTATCACTTCCCATTAACTTAGCTTCTACTGAATTTCCATCTGTAAAAACTACTTTAATAACTGAACCATTTTCAATAACATGATGATTAGTTAAAATATATCCAACACCATTCTCATTTTTATAAACAAACCCTGTTCCTGTTGCATATAACTGATTCTTTTGATAAGTTTCTACTGTAACAACGGCATCATATACTTTTTCTACTGCATCGGCTATTCCGGTATCTGTAACTGTTACATCCTTTTCTAACTTTGTTACATTTTCCGTAACTGTTGTTGGACTATATTTAACTAAAGCAAACATAGCTAAAGCTCCAGCAAAGAAAACAACTAGTAATATTACACCATTTCTTAACCAATTTTGACTTTTATATTCTTGCATATTAATCCATCCCTTCTATTGCTAAATAATTAATTGGAAAGCCCATTTTATCTAAAACCTTACCAATACTAATACTTTGTAAACTGCCACTAAGTTTTTGAATCTCATAATCAATCTCGCGCATCATTTCCTTAAAATCATCCTTTCTTAAAAGCTGCTTCATAATTATAATTAAAGAAAATAAATCATCCTTACCATATATATATTCTCCATCCGATATCGGTATTTCTAACTTTTGATGGTACTTAGTATCATCAATCTTTCTTTGAGTTCGATGATCAAACAATATCTCTTCATGTGCACATAAATTACGATAATTAGATAAAATTGGTAAATATACTGTTAAATCATGAGCATCTGCTCCAAAAAAATCAGCAATTTGCTTTTGATCATCCGGTTTTAAAATAATATATAATTCTCCAACTATCCCAAAAGATAAAACCTTAACAGCTATCCATAACGGAATATAACCGTAATTACTTTGATAATGCGCCGTCGCTGTATGAAATCCTGCATTAATTCTTATTTGTCTTTTCATCTTTTGAATTAAATCACTAACTTGCCTTTTCTTTTCCGGATCTTTTGTAAAATTATTCGGATTTAAATAATCATTTTCTCTAATTCCATATGTTTTAGATAAATGATAAGATAAAATACTTTTTAAATTATTTTCTAAAATAAGCATATTCTTAAATATAATATTTCTAATATATCGATCAAAATTAAAAACACTATATAACTCTCTAAACGATGCCCCAACTACAAAAGTTTTATCAGTAGCAGACTTCATAAATAAAGTCCTATACCCATTTATAAAAAAATAATTCTCTCTTAATAATATCTCTTTTGCCTTATCCTCATCATCAATAATCATACCTTTAGATTTCATAATGGCAATCTGTTCATCTAATGTTTTAAATGTCTTATCCACTTTATACCACCTATACTAATTGTATCAAATTTCTAAATTAAAGTATATATTTTCTAAGTGTTAAATATGTTATAATATTGTGAAAAGGAAGTGAAATTTAATGCCTCAAATTACAACTCATAGTTTTTTTGCTGAAGATGTTTTAAATAATATCCCTTTTTCTCTTAACTTAAATAAAAATTTTTATCTTCTTTTTGCTCAAGGTTTTGATCCCTTTATCTTTTATGAATTTTTTAAAATAAATAAAAAAAATCTTCAAAATAAATTTCATACTTATAAAACTGATACCTTTTTTCTAAACTTTATTGCTGAAATTAAAAAAAATCATTTAGAAGATAATAGCGAAGTATTAGCAGGCTTATATGGTCATCTTGCCCATTACATATTAGATAGTACTACTCATCCCTATATATTTTATAAAACTGGTAAATATAATTCTAAAGATTCAAAAACTAAAAAATATAAAGGACTTCATAATAAAATGGAAATGAATATTGATGCTTATATGTATGAAAAAAGATATAATACTCCTTTTAAAAACTTTAAAATTCATAAAGAACTTATAACTAAAAAATCTTTTAGTAAATGTTTATTAAATACATTAAATGACGTTTATCTAAAAACTTTTAATCTAAA
>CAYLQC010000059.1:0-4478 GCA_964385785.1 uncultured Muribaculaceae bacterium
ATAAAGTCAGGTATTTTCGCATAAGACTTTAGAAAATTTTTATTTTTTTAATTTGCTTATTTAGTTAAAATTTTCAAGTAAGATAATTTATTATTTATTTTGTTAATTCTAAAACATTTTCATTTTCTTTTAGTTCTTGTAAATAGTCTCTTACTGCTTCAAGAGAACCTCTTAAAAGTTCAAAACCATTTTCTTTTAAAGATGTATTAAGTAAGATAGAATTTTTGGGGCGTTTAGCAGGACTTGGGAATTCACTACTAGAAACTGGTTTTATAGGGATATCTATATTGCACTCTTGAAGAACATATTTAGCAAGTTGATACCAAGTTAAATTATCCATATTAGTAGCATGATAAGTACCATATTTAGTAGTATTTTGCATTTCAATAAGTAATTTAGCTAAGTCTTTAGTATAAGTAGGACGCATATATTCATCACAAACAACTTTTAATTCCGGATTAGTTTTAGCTTTGGTTAATATTTTTTTAATAAAGTTATTACCATTTATACCAAATACACTACTAGTTCTAACTATAAAAGATTTATCATATTTTCTAACTATGTCTTCAGCTAAAGTTTTAGTATAACCATAATAATTAATAGGGTTTACTTGATCATTTATATCATAAGTATCTTTAGTTCCATCAAAAACATAATCAGTACTTATAAAAGTTAGTTTAGCATCTACCCAAGAGGATGCATAAGTAATATTTTTAGTGCCTTCAACATTTACTTTATAGCATAATTCTTTTTCCTTTTCGGCATCATCAACATTAGTAAAAGCAGCACAATGAATAATATGATTAGGTGCATATTCAGTGATTATTTTTTGAACTAGTTCTTTATTAGTAATATCCATTTCTTTAGAAGTTAGAGCAATTACATCTTCTACTTTTTGATTTTTTAATTCTTTTACAACATCATAACCTAACTGGCCACTACAACCTGTAACTAAATAACGATAGTTAGTAAAAAAGTAATTTTCATTAGGATTAAAGTTAGGTCTTTTTTGATCTTCTTCTTTGATATCAATATTTTGAATATTATATTTTTTTAAGATTTCTTGAACTTGAAAACGCGGGTCCATAATTTGAATACCACTTTCTAAATATTTACGATAATGTTCTGTTACCATATATTTTAGTTCGGAGCCATCTTCTAAAGAAACATAACCATGAGCAAAGCCTGCCGGAACTAACAAATGAACGCGATTTTCAGGGGAAAGTTCTACATGAGCGTATTTACCAAATGTTGGAGAGTCACTTCTTAAATCAACAACAATATCAATAATTTTACCTTTAGTACAAGTTACATATTTACCTTGAGCATAAGGGTCTTTTTGAAAGTGTAAGCCTCTTACAGAACCTTTTTTATTAGTGGCAATAGCTTCTTGAACAACACCACCAAAATTAATACCATTTTGTTTATTGAATTCTTCAATAAATACTGGGGAATAAGATCCTCTAGTATCAACAAATTTATTTGGTATTAAGATATAACAATCTTTTAATATTTCTTTTTTTTCCATTTTCTACACCACCTATAAAAATTATACATTAAAAGTTTAAAAATGCCAAATTGTACCGTTTGCAAATTAGGATTTATTTGTTATAATAAAATAAACATTTGTTTGGAGGGATGGTATGAATAAAGAAAGACATTTTTTATGTATAGATTTAAAGTGCTTTTTTGCATCTGTTGAATGTATCGAAAGAAGATTAGATCCCTTTACTACTTCTTTAGTTGTAGCTAATAAAAATCAAGGAAATGGAGCAATAACTTTAGCTGTTAGTCCTTATTTAAAAGAAAAAGGAATAAAGGGTAGAACTAGACTTTATGAAATACCTAAAAATATTAAATATACAATTGTTAATCCGAGAATGCATCTTTATTTAGAAAAATCGGCTTTAGTTGTAAGTATTTATTTAGATTTTGTAGCTAAAGAAGATTTACATGTTTATTCAATTGATGAGTGTTTTTTAGATGTTAGTAATTATTTAAAAATGTATCAAAAAACTGATATAGAACTGGCTAAGATAATTTTAAAGACCATAAAAGAAAAAACTGGTTTGACTGCCACTTGTGGAATAGGTCCTAATATGTTAATTGCTAAAGTTGCAATGGATATAGAAGCTAAGAAAAATAAGAATGGTATTGCTAAATGGACTAATGAAGATATTAAAACTAAGTTATGGAATATTAGCCCATTAAGTAAAATGTGGGGAATTGGTAAAGGGTTAGAAAAAAGATTAAATGCTTTAGGTATTAAAAAAATTAAAGATTTAGCTTTATATGATGTTAATAAGTTAAAAGATTTATTTGGAGTTATGGGGGTTGAGTTATGGAATCATGCTAATGGTATAGATAGTTCTAGGATATGTGATTTTGCAAGTATTAAAAAGGAACAATCTATTAGTCATAGTCAAGTGCTTTTTAAAGATTATTATGGGGAAAATATTAAGTTAATTATTTTAGAAATGGTTGATGTCGTAAGTTTAAGACTTCGAGAGAAAAATTTTGAGACATCTTGTATAGGTTTAGGGATATCTTATTCTAAACAAGTTAGTGATGGTTTTTTTCATAATCTTAAGTTAGAAGTGGCAACTAATGATCCCGATATTATTTATAAAAATTGTTGTTTTATTTTTGATCGTTATTATGAAGATGGTTTACCAATTAGAAAAGTTAGTATTAGTTGTGGTAAGTTAACAAAGTGTTTAGGTAAACAATTAAGTTTATTTGAAAGTTATCAAAATATTAAAGAAAATGATAATTTAAATGAAACAATTTTAGAGATTAAAAATAAATATGGAAAGAATAGTCTTTTAAAGGCATCGAGTTTACTTGCTGATTCGACTGCAAAAGAAAGAAATAAAAAAATAGGAGGTCATGATGAATAAAGATCGAGGTATAATTAAATGGTTACCTTTTAATAGTATTGTAGAACAACAAAAAGTAATAGATTCGATAATTTTTGAAAAACAAAAAAGAAAAAAACCAATTTTAACAGTTGAACAAGTAAGGGAGTTAGAAAATAAGTTATTTGAGGCATTTTACGAACAGATAAAAGTTACTTTAAAGGTTTATCAAAATGGTTATATAGTTTACATTACTTCGTTAATAAAGAATATTGATACAGTTTATAAAAAAATAAAGTTAGAAAATCAAACTATTTTATTTACCCAAATTTTAGATATTTTAATGTAAGTTATAGTTTTGTTCTTCAGTACTTTGTAATTCTTTTTCTTTTTCAAGGCTTTGTAATTTAACGATTTCTAGTTCTTTTTTGGCCTGTTCTAAAATTTTTGTTTCATCAGGAGCCAACCCAGCAACAAGTTGATAATTAGTAACTTCTAATTTTTTACGTAATTCGTTTAGTTCTATGCCTAATTGAGAAGCAAATTCATTACTAGGATTAATAGCAATTTCATTAGCTATACGATTTATAAAGCACAAAATAGTTGCATTAATTTCACGATAAGATGCAAGAGAATTATTTAAGTTTTTTAGTTCTTTTTTTTCCATTTTTTATCACTATCCTATTATAAGGATAGCAAAAAAATAAGAAGTCCTCAAGTAGAAGTTATAAAACTAACTTTTTGGTTGACGAATGGTTACTTCATCATTTGGTAATAAATTACCAATAAGCATTGAGGAATTTTTATCATGTAATTTATAATTTGATTTAACTTTTATTTCATCATAATTAGCATAGCAGTATTTACATAAATGAGGACAAGTATTATAAGAACCGATATCAACCATTTCAACACAACCACATTTACGGGCCTGCCATTTGGGATATTTTTTACCAGTTTTTTGAAAAGCTAAATCTTCTGACACACAAGGAGTATTAGATATGCCATATAAAGACAAGTCAACATTTTCAAAACAAGTAGAGATTTTTATATTATGAATAGATGCAATATTACCAAAGATTTTACCTAATAATTCTATATCACTTTTCGTAATTTCTTTTAATTGTAAAACGTTATTATTTTTTTTAACATTTTTATAATTATCAATAAAAGAAATAATAATATGTTTAGTATTACCTTCAAGTAAAGTGCAAAGTTTTTGAAAAGATTTTTGATGATATTCTATAGTATAAGTAGAATTTAATAAAATAGGATCATATCTTACATAGACATTTTCTTTACCTATAATTTGAGAAATGGTTTTTATGTCTTCAATAATTTTAGATTTATTAGGGACATTTGGTTCTAAATCATTTTTATAAGGAGTTAAGGTAATATGAAATAATATAGGAATTTTTATTTTATTTAGATAAGGAATTATAGGATGAGGGTTTTTAGTACAGAAAACAATTAAATCAACATCTTTAAAAAATATACGACTTACTTTTTGAGGATAAAAAGGGTTACGAACATCAACAAAACCTTCTTTAAAGCGATTTAAAAGCCAAGGAGTATAAAAAGCAATGATATCAGTTCGACTACTAATATTTAAAATCATTT
>CAYLQC010000060.1:0-4404 GCA_964385785.1 uncultured Muribaculaceae bacterium
ATAAATCCGGGAATATCAAAACCATTTATCTTAACTGTTGTTTCATTATATAAATTAGGTTTATTTAAAGCATCACTTCTTTTAACTATAGTATAATCTTCATTATTTATTTGTACAACAATTGGGTTTTTATCTTCTACTTCCACTACTACGGTATAAACTCTTTCATCCCCATTTTGGGCTGTTACCACAATTTCAAATTTATTAGTTCCATCTAAAACATCTAATTCTCCCCCACCAGTTATAGAGGCATTACTATCATTTTTTTCTGCTATTATATTTACTTTTGTTACATCAGATGGTACCTCCACATTATATTCTAAAACATCTGCTGAAAATTCTGGCGTAATAGTATATCCATCCACACTTAAACTTTTTAAACTATTATCTTTACTATAAGTCGCCTCTAACTCCGCTTGTGTCATTAATGTTAAAGTTTTAGAAGTTGTACTAATACTCATAGCACTCTCATTAAAATCTAATACATAATAACTAGGTATACTTATTTTTGTCGTACCTGATTTTAATGCCTCAAAAACATAAGAATAAGTATAACTTTTCGTATTTGCATTAGGTGCATAACTTGACATATAATTTCCGCCACCTTCAGCTGTTGTACTTCTTAACTTTAAATAACTATCATCATAATTAAGTTGTATTTGCCAAGCCCCTAAAGCACTACTACTAGATAAAGTAACACTTATTTTAACTGTATTACCAACAATTACTGTAGAAGATCCTGTTACTTTAATCGTACCACTTGCAGCACTCACCACCACCGGACTTAACAATAACATCAAACTAATTAAAAAATATTTTAACTTTTTCATATATTCCTCCTAACTTATTTTACTTACTCCTAAAATATGTTTTTGAATCTTTAATAAATCTAAAGCATTTATTGTCCCTTCCCCTGATACATCGGCAGCTTTAGCATAAGCCCCACTTAAACTTGAAATTCCTAATATATTCTTTTGGGTTTTTAATAAATCTAAAGCGTTTATTTCACCATCTCCCGATACATCACCTTTTATAACTACGGTTAACTCTTCACTAGTTGCATTATTTGTAACTACTACTTTATAGCCCGTTCCAATATTACCACTACTTACTGTTTTTCCCGCACTATTTTTAACTGTTGTCGTCGTCCCCGAAATCGCCTCAATAGAACTTATAACAGTAGATACATCTACACCTGCTCCTATATTCATTAAATATCCACTACTATATTTATATCCACTAGTTGTTACAATCGTACTAATTGCCATTGTACTTGGAGTATTTGTACTAATATCGCCAACTGCACCACTATTACTATTACTAATAATTGCATCCATATTGTTATATACCGGAATATAAAATGTAAAACCATTATTTAATATTCCTAATGTTTTATAAGAATTATAAGAAGTTACTGACTCACTTGAAGGAGCTGCAATATTAGTCATATATTGATGTAAATATCGACTTATAGTATTAGTAGGTACTACATTAAATTTTTGTAAATAACTTGTATACTGTCCTACACTAATATAACTTGTTGATAATAAACTAGATGTTCCCTCTATTGCTTTTAAAGGAGTTGACCACCCTTTAGCATAAGCATAAGATAAACCACATGCTACAATATCTTCACAACTATCAGGGACCCCATAATTAAAGAAATTATAATAACCATAATAAGCTTTATCATTTCCTGTATAAACCCCACTATATAAATCGTACTCGGATTCGCCACTTCCTAATTCTTGTAACATACGTGATGCTAAAAATGTTGGATTAACATCCGTATTAGACCCTGCTGTATTAGTAATATTTGCTAAATCATTTCCTAAATTAAGATGGTATTTATAAAATGAAGCATTTTGAATAATTGCTTTAACACCACTTGGATAAGAACTACCTAAACTATTATCATACTTTAAATAATTAAATTGAAATATATACTTTTCATTTAACCAATTTCTAGGATCCATGTAATAAGCAAGTGCCTGTTGACTAGCAGCTTTCCAAGAACTAGTTGATTTATTACAAGACGAATCAATATAATTGCTAACACTTGTAACAAGGAAACTCTTCCCACAAGAACTCTCTTCCTTAACCGCCTCGCTCCAATCTAAACCTGTGTTTATAGCAACAAAATTCCAATTAGGGTAACTGGCTGCTAAACTACACAACCCACCCCAATAACTTTGGGGAAAACCTAAACTTTCCATTTGCTTTTCACAACTAGATGTCGCCGATGTATTATCACTAACTGTTATAATTGATACTAAACTAGCACATACATAACCATTAGTATCATTATATTTAAGATTATACCACCCACTAGTACATCCATATCCACTTACCAAAGAATCACTTACTAATTCATATTTTGTCCCAATATCCAGCTCAGCAATAATTTTTGTTCCACTTGTACTAGGTCCATTTCTTAAACTAGCAGTTCCATTTGCAATAGTTATCACCGCATATTTAGTATCAGCTAAAACTTCTCTACTCATTAAAAAAAAGGCAAGAATGATAAATAATATTAATGAATACTTCTTAGTTTTTATCATTCTTCCACCTACTTCCTACCCTTTATTTTATCAAATATCGCCATAAAAAGATAGTTTTTCCTTTATTAAACTATCTATCTTGTAAATTAATAGTAAAGTAAATGATTATTGTAAAATATAAGCATTATAGGTTATAATAAATAAGATAGAGAGGATTCAATATGAAAGTATTATTACACAAATTTAAAAGATCAAATAAAGTTGCTAAAACTTTTTATATATTATTAAGTATTATCTATATAATTACTTATATATTATTTACTATATCCCTACTACAATTAATAGGAATTGAAACTACTATTCGTATTATTTTACTTATACTTTTCTTTTTATGGTTTATTGTTTATTTCTTATTTGGTTTATCATCTTTAGTAACTCGTAAATATAAATCATTTGTAATCTTATCAATATTTCAAACTTTATTTATTATAACTCTTTTCTCTTCTTCTTTTCTAATCAATAAAATCTATAACAAAATATCTATGTTAGAAAATAACGAATACACTCTTTATACTACTAACTTAATTGCTTTAAACGATACTACTTTAACTAATGAAAGTACTCTAGGTATGATTGATAATAAAGAAGATATCGAAGGCTACACCCTAGCTAATAGTTTAATCAATAAAGAAAATCTAACTCAAGAAGTAATATTCTATGAAGATTACTATGTTATGCTTGCTGCTTTATATAGTCATGAAATCGATGCTGTCTTTGTATCAAGTAACTATTCTATTTTATTTCAAAACGAAGAAGCTTATGCTAATATAAGTAACGAAACTAAAGTTCTTTATGAATATAGTGAAGAATTACTTACCAAAACGGTAACTAGTACTAATAAAAAACTAACTGAACCATTTACTATTCTTTTAATGGGTGTTGATTCCGAATATGACGGTCTAAATGCTAATGCTGCTTTTAATGGTGATACCCTAATGCTTATTACTTTTAATCCTAATACTTTAACTGCTACTATGTTTAGTATCCCAAGAGATACTTATGTCCCTATTGCTTGTAATAATAACAGAGAACATAAAATAAACTCCTCAGCTGCCTATGGAACTGATTGTGTAATTAGTACTATTGAATCTTTAACTGGTATTACTATTGATTACTACGCCAAAATAAACTTTAGAGGAGTAATTGACTTAGTAAATACTCTAGGCGGTATTGATGTTGATGTTGAAGCCCCTGATTATTCGGCTTATATCAAACAATATGGCCAAGGCATTCTTTGTGAAAGTGATATATGGCGTAATTATGATAAAGATCACTTAGTTTGTATGAATACCGGTCTTCAACACTTAAATGGTGAACAAGCCCTTGCTTATGCTAGAAATAGACATGGTTACTTATCTGGAGATTTAGCCAGAAATGCTCACCAACAACAAATAGTTGAAGCCTTAGCTAAAAAAGTTCTTAACATTTCTAGTTTTTCTGATATTGAAAACTTACTAGATGTTGTAAGTAAAAATATCGCTACTAATATGTCAACTACTCAAATGCTATCTTTCTATCAAACCCTAAAAAATATGGTATTAGAAGTCCTAAAAGGTGAAGATTTTATCAAACTCCAAAAAACTTACTTAGAAGTTTATAGTCTTCCTGTTATTGTAAGCGGTATGCAACTATCAGCTCTAGGTTACTATGAAGAAAGTTTAAATGCTATTATTAATGCTATGCAAGTAAATCTAGGTATCAAAGAAGAAGAAATGATTAAAACTTTCTCTTATGATTATAATGAGGTTTATACCTCTCCAGTTATTGGTGCAGGTCTAACCGGTGGCGGTAAAGTATCAACAGTTCCTAACTTTATAGGTAAAACCGTTAGCGAGGTTGAATC
>CAYLQC010000061.1:0-4287 GCA_964385785.1 uncultured Muribaculaceae bacterium
TATCCAAAAATTTTATGTTCAAAAAAAGGGTGATATTAATAATTATTTAAATAGAGGTGGTAGTAATGAATAGATGTAAATGGTGTAATGTCAATAATTCTGTCTATATAATGTATCATGATAACGAATGGTGTAAACCTAATTTTAACGATGAATACTTATTTGAAATGTTAGTTTTAGAAACTTTCCAAGCTGGACTTTCTTGGGAATGTATTTTAAATAAAAGGGAAAGTTTTAGAACTGCTTTTAGTAATTTTGACGTTCAAAAAATAGCTGAGTATTCTGATGTAGAAATTAATAAACTTCTTCATAATAAAGATATAATTCGTAACAAATTAAAAATAAAAGCCACCATTACCAATGCTCAAGTATTTTTAAATATCCAAAAAGAATATGGTTCATTTTACAATTATTTGACTACATTTACAAATAATAGACAAATAATTGAAATAGGGCATACTACTTCACCATTATCCGATGCCATTTCTAAAGATTTAAAAAAACGCGGCATGCGTTTTGTAGGTTCAACAATAATTTATTCTTATTTACAAGCCATTGGTATTATTTATTCCCATGAAAAAGAATGTTTTCTTTATAAAGAACCAACTAACTTATAACCAACTTGGTTAATAGTCCCAGCCCCAATAGTAATAATAACATCCCCATTTTTTACCTTTTCTTTTAAATAATCAATAATTTGTTGATAATCTTCTAAATAAATACAATTCTTATTTTTTTCTTTAATTAACTTAACTAAATCTTTTGCATCAACTCCGTATGTATTAGTCTCCCTAGCTGCATAAATCGGTGCTATTATAATATTATCAAATTTAGCTAAAACGTTAGCAAAATCATTTAAATGGTCTTTAGTTCGTGAATAAGTATGTGGTTCAAAAATCGCCCAGGCATTATTATGTGGTATACTTTGTAAAGATGCATAAGTCGCCGCAATTTCAGTAGGGTGGTGCGCATAATCATCATATACAGGAATACTTTTATACTCACCAATCTTTTGAAATCTTCTTTCTGCTCCGGTAAACTCTTTAAAAACTTCTTTAATAACACTATTAGGAATATTATATAAATCACTTACTGCAATACAAGCTAAAGCATTTAAAATATTATGCTTACCTAAAATATTTAAAGTAAATGTATCATACTCTTGATTATTTTTTAAAACTTGAAAAGTAGGGTAGCCAAAACTATCAAACTTAATATTAGTAGCCACAAAATTAGCATCACTATTAATACCATAAGTAATAAGTTTATAAGGCGTATTTGTTAATACTTCTTTGGTATTAACATCATCCCAATTAGCAATAATTGTTCCCTCATTATCTAAACAATTAGTAAACTTTAAAAAAGATTTTTTAATATTATCAATATTTTTAAAATAATCTAAATGATCATTATCAATATTTAAAATAACTTCTGTATGAGGATGAAAACTCAAAAAAGAATCTTTATACTCACAAGCTTCTAAAATAAAATAATCACTATTACCAGTTCTATTATTACCATCGATATTTTTTAAATATGCCCCAACTTCAATAGTGGGATCTAAATTATTTTTTAAAAAACAAAGTGAAATTAACGAAGTAGTAGTAGTTTTACCATGTGTTCCACTAATACAAATACATTCTGGATAATTTAAAGTAATCTCTCCTAAAAACTTACCCCGTTCCATTAATGGTTTATTTAGACTCTTTGCTAGTTTTAATTCTACATCACTATCAGGTATTGCTGCTGTATAAACAACTAAGTCAGCGTTTTTAATAAAATCTTCATTATGACCAATTGTAATAGGAATATTTAAACTTTGTAAATGTTTTGTAAAATTATTTTCCTTAGCATCACTTCCTGTTACTTTAAAACCAAAATGGCTAAGTAACTCAGCTAAACCACTCATTGATACTCCCCCAATACCAATCATATGAATATTAGGATATTTTTTAATATTTATAAGTTCCATATCATCACCTAATCGCTATTATAACGTATGATTTTAAAAAATAAAAGTGCATATTCAACTAATTTTATAAAAAACACTGTTGAAATTCTTAAACTTATGCTATAATAGGCAAGAAATGAACGAAAGAGGTGAAAGTATGAAAAAATTTTTAACATTCATTTTATTGTTAATTGTAATGATCCTACCAAATACTGTTAAAGCCGAAGAATATAATACCAAAAATTTGGAGGGTATATTTGAAGAGAAAGGAATTGACCACGATTTAAGTAATTACAAAGAAACTGATGATCAAGTAACAATTTACTTATTTTATGGAAGTAGTTGTGGTTATTGTGCTAACTTTATTAACTTCTTAAGTGATATTGTTGATGACTATGGTAAATACTTTAAACTAGTTGCTTATGAAGTATGGAGTGATAGTAATAATAGCGATTTACTACAAGATGTTGCTGATTTTACTGGAACTACAGCATCAGGTGTTCCATATATAGTAATAGGTGAAGAAGTTTATGTTGGTTACTCTGAATCATATGATGATGAAATAAAAGATTTAATTGTTTCTTTATATAATAGTGGTAACCCATACGATGTTATGGAAGAGATGGCCAAGGCTGATAATGTTAATACGGCTGGAGTTACAACAAATGCTACTAGTACTGGTGCTATAGTCGCTTGGAATTTTGTCTTCGTAGCAGTTGCAACAGCAATCATTTTAATCTATGAAAACAATAAATTTAAAAAATTAGAACTATCTTTAGAAAATACTGTTAAAAAAATAAAAAAATAATTAATACACCTAAAAATAAAGGAGAATGACTTATGAATAAGAAAAAATGGCTAATTTTAACTATAGTTATTTTCCTTTTATTTGTTGGGTGTATTTTTGGTATATTTAAACTAGTTAATTACTTACGCGTTAAATATGCTAAAATTGAAATTACTCTAACCGATAACCTAAACGCCGAATTTACAAGTATTGTCCATGTAAGTGACTTTATTACTAGTATTAATGGTACTATTTTAAACGATTATGAAATAGATACAAATACTTTAGGAGAAAAAGAAGTTGAAGTATCTTTTCTAAATAATGATCATATCAAAGTAAAATATAACTATACAATTAATGTAATTGACTCAGTAAGTCCTGTTATTTTATTAGGCAATACTTATACCATTACTTTAGGAAGTAATATTAATTTAGTAGATAAAATTCTTTGTGGTGATAACGAAGATGAAAATCCATCTTGCTATATTGAAGGCGATTATAACAAAGATACTTTAGGTAGTTATCCTCTTACTTTTAAAGCTATAGATCGAAGTGGTAATACAACATCTAAAGATTTCACTTTAAAAGTAGTAGAAAGTACCAAAACTACTTCTAACAATACTTCCACTTATTTTAGCGATGTTATTAAAAATTATAAAACCGCAAACACCAAAATTGGTATCGATATATCTAAATGGCAAGGTGATATTGATTTTAATGCTTTAAAAGATTCAGGTGTAGAATTTGCTATCGTAAGAGTAGGATACTCTCTAAATAACGAATACTATCTTGATGCCAAATTTAAACAAAATATGGAAGGCTTAGCTAATGCTAATATTGCTACAGGCATTTACTTTTACTCCTATGCTAATTCCCAATCTAAATCTATTGAAGATGCTTTATGGGTTTTAGACCAAATAAAAGACTATGATATAACTTTACCTATTGCTATTGATTGGGAAGACTGGAATAATTTTAATGAATATCATTTAAGTTTCTTTGGTTTAACTAATATGGCTGAAAGTTTTTTAGATACCATAACTAATAATGGTTATCAAGGAATGATTTATAGTAGTAAAAAATACTTAGATAGTATTTGGTTAAATAGTAAATATGATATCTGGCTTGCTCATTATACAAATACTACTGATTACCAAGGAAAATATCTAATGTGGCAAATGTGTAGTGATGGCATAGTAGATGGTATAGATGGTGCAGTTGATATCGATATTTTATATAACTAATTACCAAAAACTAGATAATTTAAATAAAAAAAATAGTTAAAAATATTACTAGGTGGTACATCATGAAAAAAATTATTATAACTATTTTTTTAATTTGTTTAACTATTAATACTTATAAAACTTTTGCTTTAGAAAAATGTCAAAAAGAAATAGTATTAGATAATTTAAACAGTAACAATTTATTAAATTATTTACAAGAAAACTTTATTGGTAATATTGAGATTGTTTGTAGTAAAGATATCTGTTTAGACATTCATTTAGTTACCATGGAAACCGATATCAAAAACTTTATTAAGCAAAATATT
>CAYLQC010000062.1:0-4287 GCA_964385785.1 uncultured Muribaculaceae bacterium
TTTCTATCTTAATTTAATTACATAACGTTTGTTACGATTAGTTATAAGTAAATTTATACTATCTGCCTCACTAACATCGTTATGAACTTCAAAAACATATCGGTTCATATTAGAGTTAGTTTTATTAGAAACTTTAGCAATACTTGTTTTACCATTGATAACATATTGAAGAGTCATAAAATGTTCAAAGAAAGCATTATTGTTTTTAATATTACTAGCATAAATTGTGGTTTCATCTAAGTTAAAGTCAGCATCAAGAATAAAGAGAATAGTTTTTTCAATAGTACTACCTAAACTAGTAGTTACTTTATCTTTTAGTGTTTGACAATTATTATTTGTACATTTTTGATAGGAATAGGTATAACTATTATCAAACATAATGGAATTTACTTTAAATGTTGTATATCCTAAGTTAGATTCTTTTAAGTTTAGAGTTTGATCAGTATTAATAGTTTCGACAACTTCTATTTCATTAATTTTTTTAGGTTTTAAAACAATATTTTTATATTGGGTTACAATATCACCAACACTATAATTAATACTTTCTAATACTTTAATAGTATATTGACTTACTAATTCACTTTCATCTATTTCATAAGCTAAAACATAATAGTTACTAGTTCCACTTTTAATTTCTTCTTTTTTATAAGGTTTACCATAATCGATAAAGTAATCTCCTATATCTAAAGTAGGATAGATATTTTTATCATTTAGAACTAAACGGAAATTAGTATAGTCTAGTTCTTTATCAGATTTTGATTTGTTTTCAATATATAGTTGTAAAACTAAGTAGTATTTGCCATCATTAATTATATTACCGTTATAAGCCATATTAGTTAGAATACTATCTTCAATTTCAATAGAAAGACCATTATGGTTCATTTTATCTTGAGAATAGTAATTTTTATTATAAACGTTAAAGTTCATATATATAGTTGTACCAATAAATATTACAAAAATAGCAATTAAACAAAAGAAGATAAATTTGTTTTCTAAAATATAGTATTTAAATTCACGATATAAACGACGAGCCTTTCTTTTTACTTTGTAAGCAGGTAGGTTTATATTTACTTCAACTTCTTCACTATCAGTATCTCTAATTTCTAAGTCTTCTAAGTCTTTACTAAAGTTAAATTTACGAATATCAAAACCGATACCTCTAAAGAAAGTAATAATTAAGAAAAGATATTGTGGTAGTAATAAAACAAAAGATATATCACGACAAGCACGAGCTACTTGAACAGAAATTAGACCTCTTTCAATATTATTTAAGATATTATAAGATACACTTATTAAAACAAATAAGGCTAAGTAATAAATAATCATGAAAAAATAAAGATTAGTTTTTTTAGCTTTACTTTTCATTAATAAGTAAATAACTATTAGGGATAGAAGAATAAAGATAACAGCTAGATACATAAACCAATTTATATAAGAACCAGCAATATTAGTTAGATTAGTAGTATAACCACTTGCTACATAACTTCTAAAGAAAGAAATGATGGGAGTAGTTTTACTTATTAAATAAGTTATAGGAATTAGTAGTAATAAATGAATTAGTTTAAAGTGTTTAATTAAAAAAGCATAGGGTTTTTTAAATATCATTTTAGTCAACTCTCATTCTAGAGTTATTTTACTAAAAATATTAGAAAAAGTCTATAAAAGAACATAAAAAAATAGGCAAGCCCTATTTATTCTTTTTAACAAGTATCTGACCACCAAGTAAGTAGATTATTTCATTATTATTTAGTAATTCGTTTTGATTAATCTTAAAAATATCAGCAACGGAATTTAGAGTATCGCCTTCTTTAGTTATATAATAACTATAACCGCTTTTGGGAATTAATATTTCTTGATTAGGATAAATATAATCTTCCATATCTAAGCCATTCATACTAGCAAGTAATTCAGGATTAATGTTATATTTTTTCCCTATTTCATATAAGTTATCTCCTTTTTCGATAACATAGTAATTAAAGTAGTTTTCTTTATTTTTAGGAACAATAATATCCATACCTGCTCTTATACAATCATCATAATAAATGTTATTAATATTTTTTAAGATATCAACATCAGTATGAAAACGTTTAGCTACTTGTTCTAAGTTTTCACCTTTTTTTAATAAATATTTGTCGTACATACTAACCTCCTGTTATAAAATATGAAAAAGGAGGTTTTTGGTGATTTTTAGTTTTTAATGATAAGACTAGTTCCAGTCATTTCTTTAGGTTTAGCAATATCCATATATTCTAAAATAGTAGGTGCAACATTTGTTAAGTCGCCGGTTTCTTTTAGTTTAATATTATTATCTAAAATTAGGAATGGAACTTTAGCTAAAGAATGAGTAGTTACAGGGTTGTTATTTTCATCTAACATAGTATCAGCATTACCATGATCAGATGTGATGATAACATTATAGAAATTGTTTTTGGCTTCTTCAACTAATTTGCTTAGACAAAGATCAACAGTAATAATAGCTTTAGAGGTAGCATCATATACACCGGTATGTCCTACCATATCAGGGTTGGCAAAGTTTACAAAGATAAAATCGATATCTTTTTCCATACAACTAACAACTTTTTTAGTTACTTCTACAGCACTCATCCGTGGGTCTAAGTCATAAGTTTTAATTTTTAGGGATGGGACTAGTATTTTAGTACAAGATTCGATAGGTCCATCATATTCGCCATCGAAAAAGTAAGTAACATGGGCATATTTTTCGGTTTCAGCAATCCGGGCTTGAGTAAGACCTAGTTTACTTAAGTATATACCTAAAGGGTTTGCAATTTTTATATCGTCTAAAAAATTGATTGTTGGGATTTTTTTATCAATAGGTATAAATGAGTAAACTTTTAGATTATTATATTTAATAATCGGAAATGCTTGATAGTCTTTATTTACTAACGGATCTAATATTTGTTTAGCACGATCAGTACGATAGTTTAACCAAATAACGACATCACCATCTTTAATAGTGCCATTTGCTTCGGCAATCATTGGAGGAAGAAATTCATCGGTTATATTCTTTTTATAAAAAGATTGTAAGGCATGTTCGATATTTAAACCCGCTAGAGATATACCAATACCTTTAGTAATGGCATCATAATATTTTTGGGTACGATCAAATTTTTTATCGCGATCCATAGCATAATAACGTCCAGAAATAGTGGCGATACTACCAACTTTTTTTTCGTTTATTTTAGTTTGTATTTCTTTAATATATTTATAAGCATCAGTAGTTTTGGTATCTCTTCCATCAGTAATTAAATGGAAATATATATTTAAAATACCACTACTAACTAAATGGTCGTAAAGTTTAATAAAATGTTTGATATCAGCGTGGACTAAACCATCACTACATAAACCCATTAAATGAACGGAATGATTACTAGTTTTTAGATAATTTATAAGTTCTAAGTATTTTTCATTATGATCTAAATCATTATCTAAAAAATCATGAATACGATTTATGTTTTGAGGAATTTTACGTCCAGCACCAATGGTCATGTGTCCTACTTCACTGTTTCCAAATTGGCCTTTTAGTAAGCCGATAGGTTCTTCTGATGCCCATAATAAAGAATGGGGATAGGAATTCCATAATTCCTTAAAATTTCTTGCTTCTAAGATAGCATTACCTTTAATATTTTCTTTTATGCCGAAACCATCTAAAACGATTGTTAATATCTTTTTCATTTATGTTTCACCTACTTAAATTATACTATTTATTAAGGAAAAAGACAAATTGCTATTTTGTAAGAGTTAAAGTATTAATTCTTTCAACGTTATTAGCTAAACAATGATATTTGTTACCATCTTCAGTTATTTGATATTTTAATTCACCATTACTAGCATAATCAGGGGAATTTGAAGATTTAAAAGCCACATAGTCATTATTTCTTATACCACCAAAAACAGCGTCATTAAAAGCTTGAATAACTAAGGCTGATGGATTAAAGTTTTCAATGTCAGATTGATTTACATTTTCTAAAACAACGAATTGGCCCGGCTCGCTTACAACTTCTTTTAATGTGGTACTTGTATATCTGGTATCTTCTAAACGATTTAAGATAACGGAGATAACTCCTAAAGCATCTTCATAAGTACCATTTGATTCATGACCAATGACATATAAGATAAGTTGTTTATCACTTTCTGTTACTGAATAAGTTTTATTATAACTTGTTAAATGATAACCAGTTTTTAAAGTAGTATCGACTATAACATTATCATCTTCTTCTACTTTGTTAGTATTTGTTTCTATTGTTTCCAAATTAGTACTAGCAACTT